>NZ_JBXWLA010000008.1:0-274098 GCF_058191755.1 Serratia sp. CoH_122_TC_1 | reverse complement strand
ACCTGATCAACCGTTATCCGCATGAGTTCTCTGGCGGCCAGTGTCAGCGTATCGGTATTGCACGCGCCTTGATTCTCGAACCTAAGCTGGTGATCTGCGACGAACCGGTCTCGGCGCTGGACGTGTCGATTCAGGCGCAGGTGGTCAACTTGTTGCAGCAACTGCAGCGTGAAATGGGCCTGTCGCTGATCTTTATCGCGCATGACTTGGCGGTCGTAAAACATATTTCTGATCGCGTGTTGGTCATGTACCTGGGCCATGCGGTGGAACTGGGCACCTATGATGAGGTGTACCATAACCCGCAGCACCCTTACACCAAAGCGTTGATGTCGGCGGTGCCGATTCCAGATCCGGACAAGGAGAAGGACAAGCAGATCCAGTTGTTGGAAGGGGAGCTGCCTTCGCCGATTAACCCGCCATCAGGCTGCGTTTTCCGAACCCGTTGCCCCATCGCCGGGCCGGAATGCGCCAAGACGCGCCCGTTGCTGGAAGGCAGTTTCCGCCATGCGGTGTCCTGCCTCAAGGTCGACCCGCTATAACGCCCGACGTCCGGCAACAAAAAACCCGCCAATATTGGCGGGTTTTTTATGCTGACGTGTGACTCACTCTTTCCACAGAATGTGGCAAAGCTTGTGGTCTTTTTCGCGGCAGAGCAGCACGCGGGCAAAGACGTCGTTGATAGGTTCGCCGTCGCTGTCCGCCAGGCCAATCACGACCTCGGCAAAGAAGTCCGGGTTCAGATCAAAGTCTACATGTTCTGACCAGTCTTCTGCCGGGTCATACAGTTCTGCGCCACCGCGCTCCTCAAACTGTAAGTTGAACAGCAGAATATCCGCCGGATCCAGATTGTCGCCGGCCAACTCCAAAAAGATGTCGTAAGCCTGTTCCAGCGTTTCGTCTTCAGTAAGGCGGTTATTCAAATCCATAATCAAATCCTGATAACAAATGATTTCTCATTATACCCTATGAATTTCAAGTTGCAGCTAGACAACCCGCTCATTCATCCCCAGCCGCTGACTTTCGTCAGTCACTGGGAAGAGTGAGTGAGTTAACAACACTGCAGCTTGAAAGGCGACGAGTATAAAAGATACCCGCTACGGCATTTATAGCAGCGGGCTGAAAAAGTAAAATAGGCGTTCAACAATGCGGTGCCAGAACGGCCGTTTCTGCCATTCTTTGGCGTTCAATAACTGTGAGCGAGCAATATAGTCATCTTGCACACAGGCTAAATCACTGCCGAAACCGTCGTCGTCGATCACCAATGTGATTTCAAAGTTTAACCACAGACTGCGCATGTCCAGGTTCACCGTGCCAACCAGGCTAAGTTGGCCATCGACCAGTACGCTTTTGGTATGCAGCAAGCCACCTTCAAACTGATAAATACGCACGCCTGCTTCCAGCAGCTCGGAGAAGAAAGAGCGACTTGCCCAGCGCACCATGGTGGAGTCGTTATCACGTGGAACAATGATACTGACCTCAACACCACGGAGTGCGGCCGTGCAGATGGCATGCAGCAGGTCGTCACTGGGTACGAAATAGGGGGTGGTCATGATCAACTGCTCACGTGCTGAGTAAACCGCGGTTAGCAGGGCTTGGTGGATCATTTCTTCCGGGAAGCCGGGGCCGGAGGCGATAACCTGAATGGTATGACCGCTTTCCTGTTCGAACGGCATAATATTGACGTCGGGCGGCGGCGGCAGAATGCGCTTACCGGTTTCAATTTCCCAGTCACAGGCGTAAACGATGCCCATGGTACTGGCTACCGGGCCTTCCATACGGGCCATCAGATCGATCCACTGACCGACACCGGCGTCCTGTTTGAAGTAACGTGGGTCAACCATATTCATACTGCCGGTATAAGCAATATAGTTGTCGATCAGCACCACTTTACGGTGTTGACGTAAATCCATTCGACGAAGGAATACACGGAACACGTTAACTTTGAGCGCTTCGACCACTTCGATACCGGCGTTGCGCATCATGCCAGGATAGGGACTGCGGAAAAATTGCAAGCTGCCGGCAGAATCCAGCATCAGACGGCAGTGTACACCACGGCGTGCAGCAGCCATCAGTGATTCGGCCACCTGGTCAACCAAGCCGCCGGGCTGCCAAATATAGAACACCATCTCGATATTATGGCGCGCCAGTTCAATATCACGGATTAACGCTTTTAGCGTTGAATCAGTGGTGGTGAGTAATTGGAGTTGGTTGCCTTTAACGCCGTCAATGCCTTGGCGGCGATCGCACAGTTGGAACAGAGGCCGGGCGACCTCGCTGTAGTCGGTGGCGAAGATACGTTGGCTTTCTTTTAATTCACTGAGCCAGCGTGCGGTAGAAGGCCACATCGCCTTGGCGCGCTCCGCGCGACGTTTGCCCAGATGCAACTCACCAAAAGATAAATAAGCCACGATACCAAACAGCGGCAGAATATAGATAACCAGCAGCCAAGCCATCGCGGATGGCACTGCCCGGCGTTTCATCAAGATACGCAGCGTCACCCCGGCGATAAGCAGCCAGTAACCAAATACCATGAGCCAACTGATTACGGTATAAAATGTTGTCATAAAGGCGAAAAATCCCGTTCGCAAACCACCAATGATGAGTGTACGCACAGAATGGTAAAGGTGAAACCTTTTCTCGGCGCTTATGTTGCAAAAATATGATTACCTTAAGGGACTTGCTGCAAATAAAAAAACATTTTGTCCCGGCTGTCCTGCCACTCAGCGGAGATGAAAAGCGGCGAACTGTGGCTTGGATCGTGCGGTGAAAGGGCTATAATGCCCGCCGTTGGCATTTGACGGACGAGTAGCGAAACGATGAGACGCAGTAGAAACGAGGTGGGGCGCTGGCGGATGTTGCGACAGAGTCAGCGCCGCAGGCATCGCTGGTTGGAGCGCCAGTCATGCAGTAATCGGCATATTATTCGGGTGCGACGCCGCCTGGATGACCAGCACCGGCGTTCATTACTGTTTGTGGTGGCGTACGAGTGGTAAAACGAAAACAGTCCCTGAGGGGACTGTTTTGTTTCGTGCGGTAGGGCTTATTTACCCAAATAAGCGTTAAGCATCCAAACCTGCTTTTCTTGCTCTTTGATGTAGTCGCTCATCAGTGAGGCTGTACCTTCATCACCGGCATCCGCGGCCAGTGTCAGCAGCTCGCGTTGCTGTTGCAATAACACTGAATAACCGTGCAGCAACCCTGTGAGCGTGCCTTTATCATCAGTGACGTTAGTGTCTTCCTTGATGTCGGACGTTTTCAGATAATCGCTGAAGGCATGTCGCGGTTGTGAACCCAGGGTAAGAATACGCTCTGCCAGCTCATCAACTTTGGTCAGCAGATCGTTATAGGTTTCTTCAAATTTGACGTGCAGTTCAAAAAAGTGCGGGCCTGAAATATTCCAGTGATAGCCGCGCACATTCATATACAGCACCTGATAATTCGCCAGAAGCGCATTTAACGCGTCTGATAGCTTTGCCGATTGTTTACTGTCCAGGCCGATATGGTTTTTCGCTGCTTTCTTCGTCGTTGCCATAATAATCTTCTCCTGATTATTTGTTTCGATGATTCACACAATACCCATAACAAACACAGTAACCGGATTTACCTTGTGGTTAAAGACGTTCAAAGGCATCACTGCCATCGCTGAAACCAATACCGGTAAATCCGTAAAGCAAATTGCCAAATCAGTTTAAGCAGAATGCGTTAACAACAAAAGCGGCTTCGTGCCATTACTTGCGCAAGGCCATTTTTGCCACGCCAGCGCCCAACGCCATCAGCAACGCCGCCGCAAACAAAACGACGATGAATGCACGGTCGAAAGCCAGACGCGCAAGGTATTTAAGCTGTGCTGCTTGTTCGGTAGCCAGATTGGCCGCCAATCTTAGGGCTTCATCAATACTGTCGTAGGCGATGCTGCCCACCGATAAATTATCCGGCAGCACCAGGCTATGGCTATAAACAGCCGACATTAATCCACCGAGCAGCGTAATGCCCAGAACGCCGCCCAGCTCGTAGGAGACGTCCTCGATTGATGCCGCCATACCGGACTTCTCTTCCGGGGCATTCAGCATGATGGCGGTTGATGCGGCAGTGATGGCGCCGCCGATACCAAAGCCGGCGATAAACAGGCAAACCAACTGCAGCATCAGGTTGCTTTGATAAAGCAGGGCCAGACCGGCGATACCGAATCCCGTCAGGAGTAATCCGCCAAGTATCATGCTGCGCTCACCGTAGTGCGGTAGCAATAAACCGGCCAGCGGGCCAGCCAAAGCGGATGCCAGTGGGATCGGCAGAATAAACAGCGCGGCCTGTAATGGGCTCAAATCAAGCACTAACTGTAGGCGTTGGGTTAGCACCAATTCCACGCCCACTAGCGCTACCATAGACACCAACGCGACGCCTACACCACCAGCAAACAGCCGGTTCTTGAACAAAGAGAAGTCGATCATCGGGTAGGGCAACCGTCGCTGGCGGCGAACAAACAACCACAGTGCCGTAATACCGATCGCGGCGGCAAGCGCCAATGCAGTAAAGGATGGCGACGCTTTGCTCAACTCTTTCAGCGCATAGATACAGCCCACCAAGCCCGCCATGATCTGTACCGACCCAAGAATATCGTAGGGACGCTCAGTTTCACCGCCGCAATGGGGTATCAACCGCCATGCCAGAGGCAGAACCAGCATAACGACAGGTACGTTGATCAAAAACACCGAGCCCCACCAGAAATACTCCAGCAACACGCCGCCAACCACTGGGCCGATGGCGGCACCACCGGAAGCGACGGCGGCCCAAATACCTATCGCCAAGGCGCGTTCACGTTCGTCGGTAAAAACATGTCGGACGATGGACAGCGTCGCTGGCATCATCATCGCTGCGCCTACCGCCAGGAACACGCGGGCGGCAATAAGCCATTCGGCCGATGGAGAAAAGGCCGCACATAGGGAGGCGATGGCAAAAACAGGCAACCCCGCAATAAACAGCCGTTTATGACCAACGCGATCGCTCAACATACCTGCGCCGGGCAATAAACCGGCGACCACGAGCGGATAGGCATTTACGATCCACAATTTCTGTGACGCGCTGGCATCCAGTGCCTGCGTGAGCCGTGGCAAGGCGGTGTATAACACCGTCATGTCGATGATGATCAAAAATAGCGCGCTGGAGATCATTGCCAGGATCAACCAGCGGTTGTTAACGTGCATAATATTATTCCAAAAGAAGCGGGCGACGCGGATGCGTTGCCATTAGGTAACTACCCGGAGGCTCTGGGTGGTATACTGGTCGTAATATATATCCATACGTATGTATTGAAAAGAGGGTTTATCAATGGGACGTCAACGCAGCATCGATCGTGACAAGGTTTTGGATGTGGCTGAAGCGATTGTCGCTACTCAAGGCGCAGCCGGGCTGACCATTGATTCCGTTGCTAAAGCAATGGGAATTTCCAAGGGCGGGGTGCAATACTGCTTTGGCAGCAAAGATGCGTTGATCGACGCAATGTTTGATCGCTGGGGCAAGGCGTATGACAACGTATTCGATGCTATTGCCGGGGAAAATCCCTCAGCGACAACCACTGTTCAAGCGCATATGCAGGCAACCCGGAGCTCTGATCAAGCTTCCAGCGCGAAGGCGGCAGGGCTGATGGCGACCTTGATCCAAACGCCGGAACATTTAGACAGCACCCGTGAATGGTATCGCAGCAGGATTATCGGTCTGGATTTAACGACCGAAGAGGGTAAGCGTGCCCGGTTGGCTTTCCTGGCAACAGAAGGGGCATTTATGTTGAGATTCTTTGGTCTGATGGACATTGACCAGTCAGAATGGGAAAGCATGTTTGCGGATATGCAGTCAGTGGTATTACAACAGGATAAAAAATAGTTGGGGTTTGGGGGAGTTAACGATTAACGCGGTATGACTTGCCCACCGCGTTAATAATATGATGTTCAGCTATACCGGTATTATTTGTAGGCTACGGCATTGATGGTTTCGAAGGTGGTTTTCCCTTCACGGCCAATAATGACGTAGTACTTGCCGCCTTTTTCATCAACCGCTTTAGACAATCTTGCGTGGTCGATACCCACAGTGTCGTCACCGTCTTGTGAGATGGTAACCGGTCCAATTTCAGTGTGTTTCGCCGCTTCTTCTTTGGTGATTTCGATAGCTGCCATGGAAGAGAAAGAGGCGAATGCCAGTGCTGCCAAGAGATATTTAGTTGCTTTCATCACTGTTCCTTTTGGAAGGTAGAAAGAATCGATAAATTTTGCTCTGACTACGGCTCAAGTGTAGGACAACACGAGGAATATTCCATTCGGCCCAAAAAAGAGGTGGATTTGCCTATCACATCGATAGATGGCGAACCGCGTGGTGAAGAGAGTAACGTTAGCGAACAAGATATTCCCTCGAAGAACCCTTTAGCCAGCCACTCCGTGCTGGCTTTTTTTTGTCCGCAATACAGCGGGAAGGTGATAATGCCTAACCCGCTCAGTGCGACTACACTAGAATACTTGCTTAAAGGGTTTTACCGTTACGTCAGCATATACGCCCGCGGCGACGTAGGGATCTTGCTTAGCCCACGCTTGTGCATCTGCCAATGAGGCGAATTCCGCAATCACGGTGGAACCGCTGAAACCGGCACTGCCAGGATCGTTGCTGTCGATCGCCGGATTGGGGCCGGCAATCACCAATCGGCCTTCATCACGCAGTGCCTGCAGGCGAGCCAGGTGTGCCGGGCGTACCGACAAGCGATTTTCTAATGAGTTGGGTACGTCTTGCGCGTAGATCAGATAAAGCATGTTTCACCTTTAAAATCATTGCTATAGAACGGTGAATTTAAAGTAGCGCAAAAGGGGAGACAAGGGAATGCCAGCCCGCTGGAATTTGCCTATGGCTGGCGCTTATACCTTGAAGCAACTCGCTTTTATTCGTATAGTGCGGCCGCACGATTTACTAGGACAAGGGTTGAGAGGTGAGGAAATGACGGAACTGGTTAGAGATAAACTCGACTTGCCTGAGGGCAAAAGCAAGTTGCTGTTGCATTCTTGCTGTGCGCCTTGTTCCGGAGAGGTGATGGAAGCCATACAGGCCTCCGGCATCGACTACGCCATTTTCTTCTACAACCCGAATATTCATCCTCAGAAGGAATACCTGCTGCGCAAGGATGAGAACATCCGTTTTGCCGAGCAACATGGTGTGCCTATCATCGATGCCGATTACGACACCGATAACTGGTTTGCCCGTGCAAAAGGCATGGAGCACGAACCGGAACGCGGGATCCGTTGCACCATGTGTTTCGACATGCGTTTTGAACGCACTGCACTCTATGCACATGAAAACGGGTACGACACTATTTCCAGTTCGCTGGGAATCTCTCGCTGGAAGAACATGCAGCAAATCACCGACTGTGGCATACGCGCGGCGGAAAAGTACCCAGACCTGGCGTATTGGGATTACAACTGGCGTAAAAAAGGCGGTGCGTCGCGGATGATCGACATCAGCAAGCGCGAGCGTTTTTATCAGCAAGAGTACTGCGGCTGTGTCTATTCATTACGCGATACCAACTTGCACCGTAAAGCGCAGGGAAGACCGCTGATCAAGTTGGGTGTGCTGTATTACGGTGATGAAGAATAGCGCTACATTGGTGAAAGATAACCCGCTAAGGCGGGTTTTTTCGTTTTAATCACCGTAAATCAGGTTAATAAAGCGTGTAAAACCCTCAGTTAAAAGGCAAATGAAAGGTTAATATCCCCATGAGTTTGCAGGTTTTAGCGATGATTAATGACGATTAGAGCGATAGTTTGCCATTCGTTATTGAATATGATTGCTATTTGCATTTAAACTTGGCGAACCAGAGGAAACAGAATCATTATGCCGCTAAAAAAGATGTTCCTTAATCGCCGTTTGTCCGTGCCGATTGTCCTGTCAGTTGGCTTACATAGCGCCCTGGTGGCGGGTTTACTTTATGCTTCCGTCAAGGAAGTGATGGAGTTACCGAAACCTGAAGAGGCGCCAATCAGCGTCATGATGGTCAATACCGCCGCGATGGCGGAGCCGCCACCGCCTGCGCCAGCCGAACCTGAGCCAGAACCGCAGGTTGAGCCTGAACCCGAGCCGGAACCGGAGCCTATTCCAGAGCCGCCACCGAAGGCGATCCTGAAGCCTGAGCCGGTGAAACCCAAACCGAAGCCAAAACCGAAGCCAAAGGTAGAGAAAACGGTTAAGCGTGAACCGCAGAAAACCGAGCCGCGTGAGCCATCGCCGTTTGAAAATAACGAGCCAGCCAAGCCTATCGACAAAGCGCCGGTGAAGCAGGCCCCGTCGGCACCAGTGCAGGGGAACTCACGTGATGTAGGGCCAAGGCCGATCAGCCGCGCCGATCCGATTTATCCGCCACGAGCCAGAGCCTTGCAGATTGAAGGTAATGTGCGGGTGCAGTTTGATATCGACAGTGATGGCCGTGTGAGCAACGTACGTATCCTGTCTGCGGAACCACGTAATATGTTTGAGCGTGAAGTAAAACAGGCGCTGCGTAAGTGGCGTTATGAAGCCAAAGAAGCGAAAGATCGTACCGTAAACATTCGCTTTAAAATTAATGGCACCACGGAATTGAACTGACAGGCTGGTATTGTTAATCAAGATGAAGGGGCGCTACTGCGGCCCTTTTTGTTGGCCCCTGACCGACAACACACGGCGACTGTACTGTCGCTACAATGCAAAACGCCCGATGAAGTTCATCGGGCGTTATAAGGCTGGAAAGTGTTAACCAAAATCAGGGCTAGCCACTGTATCTCAGCTTATTCTTCAAATCCTACGCGGAAGTTCATCTTGCCATCTGGCAGGGCACGTGAATTACCTTCGTCATCCACGGCCACATAGGTAAATACCGCTTCGGTTGCACGGTAGCGCTGACCGATTGGGGCAGAGGACACTTTCTTGACCCACACTTCGATATTGATGGTGATGGAGCTCCGCCCAGTGCGAATGCAGTGCGCGTAGCAACACACCACGTCACCGACTGCGACCGGTTTCAGAAAAGTCATCCCATCGACACGCACGGTGACGACGCGGCCTTCGGCAATTTCTTTCGCCTGAATAGCGCCGCCGATGTCCATCTGCGACATCAGCCAGCCGCCAAAAATGTCACCGTTGGCGTTGGTATCTGCCGGCATCGCCAGCGTTCGCAGCACCATTTCGCCACTGGGTAAAGGTCGTTGTTGAGTCATAGCTGTCTGCTTATCAAGGAAGGGATTTCACTATACTGCCCGTAGCCAAGGTCACGGGCATTAACAATTTTGTAACTATTTTTTCTGTTCTTCTGGCATGTGTCGGTAAATATAAACGCCGCTGAGGAGGGTAAATATCAGCGTCAGTGCGGTCAACCCGAACACTTTAAAGTTAACCCACACACTCTGAGGCAGCCAGAAAGCAACGTAAATATTTGCCAGACCGCAAGCCAGGAAGAATACGGCCCATGCCAGGTTGAGGTTGTTCCAGACTCTATCGGGAAGTGTTATCTCTTTACCCAGCATACGTTGCACCAGCGGCTTTTTGAGCACCAGCTGGCTGATCAGCAACGCCAGCGCGAACAGGCTGTAGATGATGGTTACTTTCCATTTGATAAACAAATCGTTATGGAACACCAACGTCAGGGTACCAAACACCAATACCATCAGGAAGGTGATCAGTGTCATCTTCTCGATTTTGCGGTATTTGAACCAGGTGAACACTAACGCCAGTGCCGTGGCGACAATCAGCGCACCTGACGCAACGTAGATATCGTAGAGCTTATAAAATGCAAAAAAGACAATTAACGGGAGGAAATCAAGAAACTGCTTCATAAATCAATCCATCATCTGTTCATCGGCCGACTATACCGGATTTGGCGGTCTCTGTGTACCGCTGGAAAGTGCTGATTATCGGCGTTTAGCCACGGGATTTCCGCCGTGAAAGCAGGAATTTGCATAAACTTACGATTGAGGTCGCGAGTTCACGGTGGGCAGATTGCCAATGCGGCATTGGCATCGCATGATACGCGTAATAATAGCCGGATAATTTATAACGGAAAACAGTTTATGCAGTGGAAATCTCTCCAGGCGCTAACGCCTGGTTTGACGCATTTATTAGGGTATCAACGCAGTTGGCTTAAACCGGACATACGCGCCGGACTATCCGTTGCGGCTGTGGCCTTGCCGGTGGCGATTGCCTATGCCGAATTGGCAGGTGTTAGCCCAGTCGTCGGGCTTTACTCATGTATTTTACCGATGGTTGCCTACGCATTTTTCGGATCTTCACGTCAGCTTATTGTCGGGCCAGACGCTGCGACGTGTGCGGTGATTGCCGCTGTTGTGACCCCGTTGGCGGCTGGCAACATGGAGCGACACTGGCAATTGACCATTATGATGACGGCGATGATGGGCGCCTGGTGCCTATTGGCCAGCCGCTTCAAGTTGGGTGCGTTAGCCGATTTGCTCTCACGGCCGATACTGAGTGGGTTGTTGAACGGCGTGGCGATTACCATCATGGTCGATCAAATCGGCAAAGTGTTCGGTTTTGGTGTGCACTCGGCGCAATTGATTGAACGTATCTATGCGCTGCCGGGCAATCTGATGCACAGCGATTGGCTGACGATGTCGGTATCGTTGTTGACGTTAGTTACGCTGATCGGGTTCAAAAAATGGCGTCCTAACTGGCCAGCGCCGTTATTCGCTATCGTTCTGGTCACCTTTGCGACCTGGGCTGGTGGATTGCAACAACATGGTGTGGTGACGGTAGGGGGATTCAGTGATGTGTTGCCTATCGTACAGTGGCCAGATTTCCAACCGGGTTTACTGCGTGACATGGTCATTCCGGCGCTTAACCTCGCGGTGGTGAGCTTTGTCAGTATGATGCTGACCGCCCGTAGTTTTGCAGCCAAGAACGGTTACGAGGTTAACGCCGACGCGGAGTTCCGTGCGCTCGGGTTGGTGAATATTGTTTCTGCGCTGTCTCAAGGGTTCGCCATCAGCGGGGCGGATTCGCGTACTGCGGTCAATGATGCTAACGGTGGTAAAAGTCAGTTGGTATCAATCATTGCTGCCGCTGTGATTGCCTTCGTGTTGCTGTTTCTGATGGCGCCGTTGCAGTTTATTCCTGTGGCGGGTTTGGGTGTGGTGCTGATGTATGCTGCTTGGTCTCTGCTGGATATCCGCGGTATCTGGGTCATGCGTCGCCGTAACGCCCAGGCATTCAGGTTGGCGATGTTTACCTTCCTCTGCGTACTGCTGGTCGGGGTGATAAGTGGCATTGGGTTGGCGGTATTACTGGGTTTGATGCAGTTTCTGCGCACGGTCTTCCGCCCGACCGAACAGCTCCTGGGTGTTAATGATGAAGGTATGATCCACTCAATGGGCAACAATAACGGTATAAAGGCGGTGCCCGGGGTGATGATGTACCGCTTCAATTCGCCGCTGACTTACTTCAACGTGGCCTATTTCAAACGGCGGATCCTTAACCTGGTGGACAGCACGCCGTTTCAGCCGCGTTGGGTCGTTGTGGATGCTGTCGCCAGTTTTACCCATGCGGATATCAGTGTATTGGCCGCGATCGACGAATTGAAACGCGATTTATTACAGCGTAACGTTAAGTTGGTGCTGGCGGGGCGGCGAACCGAATTGACACGTTGGTTCCGTATCAATCGCCTGGGGCGCGATCGGGAATTAATCCTGGTGCCGGATTTGTACCTGGCCCTGAAGTTGATTCAGAGCAAGGAGCAGGCAGAGCCTTCTACGGCCCAGTAAGCAAAAAAGGCACGCCGAAGCGTGCCTTTTAGGTCCTGCCGAAAGGTTAGCTGCGCAGCAGCATATACAGACGGAACAGGTAAATCAGCAGCAGTGCGGAAACCAGGTTGCTCAGCGCAGTCAGTACCACGCTCGCGACGTTTGGCGTCAGCACAGAAAGGTGGCTCACCAAAAACAGCACCAGCAGTTTTGCCGCCAGCCAGAGCATCATGGCTGGAACAATTACGCGCGCATTGGCAAATGCCAACTTGCAACTCAGCTTAATCGAGGCAAAGACGCCTTTCTTCTCGGTAGCGGTAATGACCGGCGCTAACGAGAAGGCGATTGCCATGATCACGCCAGGCACGACAAATAGCGTCAGGCCCAGTTGAGTCAACAACGTACAGATAAACAGCAGCAGCAGCAGACGCGGTAGCTCCGGTGCAGAAGCACCAATAGCGCGCAATGCGCTGATACGCTGCCCCTGGGAAACCAGGCGAATCAGCGTCAACATCCCACCTACCAGCAACACATTACCCACTAATGCAGAAAACGTGGCGGCGGCTGAGACCTTCAATAACACCATTTGTTGCTCTGGCGTCATTTGTTGAATGATTTCCTGGATCCCCATACCGGCAGATGCAGCAAAGTCACCTTCCGTTGCGCTCAGAATTTTCAGCTGTTCAACGTCAGGACTGAAAGCCTGATTGAGCAATACAGAAATGAACGCAGTCAACAGCGCCAGCATCAAGATGCTGGTCAGTTGGTTACGGAAAAAATTGAAACTGTCACGGTACAACGTGTTGGCCGTGATAGGCATGCAGACTCCTTGGCATCGAGAAACAGAGATAAATCAAAATCAGTGGGCGATTGTACCCTGTTCCACGTCGCTGTGGCACCCCGCGAATTGCACTACGGCTATTTCTTCGTCGATCGTGACGCTCGGCAAAGACAGCGGCAGGGGAACGGGCAATGGCGGCAGGCCATAACGTTCACGGGCGCGATCGCACGCTTCGTTACGTAGGCCGTTTTCGCCTGATTGGTCGAATTCGCGACAGGGGGTGGGACGATTAAGGTAAATCGAGCAAGAAACGGCTTTGCCGATTTCGCCGTCGAGTGCGGTACAACGTGGGGACTTGCTGTTGGTCCCCTGCATACAGCGCAAGAAGGGGGTTAATGGCTCAGTAAGGGATATAGGAACCACGCCGCCGCCATCTTCCGCTTCGGCCCAATAGAATGATACTCGAAAATAGCCGCAGCACGCGCCGCAACTGACACAGGGATTTAGAATTTCGCTCATCTTGATTGCTCGCCGACTCCTTACGGCACCAACCAAAACCAACACGGAAGATGAAATTACGCAGCGGCGTTTTTTTTAGCAACTGAAATTTAAACATGTGGATAATTTGCAACAAAAGGCGTTTTTTGATTCAGATCAATCCTTGATTTATTAGTCCTTTAGGTAACCTTGTTTTTAGTAGGAATTAAAACTTTTACACATAAGATGTGATCTCGATGGGATCATAAATACCCGTAAGTAGGTATATTCCCCCTGGATGATAACCACACAAATGGAATGGATAATGAAAAAGACAACTCTGGTGGTATTGGCGGCGATGATGGCGCCGATGTTGGCAAGTGCACATCAGGCAGGTGATTTTCTTTTCCGCGCTGGCGCTGCAACGGTGCGGCCAAATGCCGGATCGGACGACGTATTGGGGCAGGGCTCATTCAGCGCCGATAACAACACCCAACTTGGCCTGACCTTCGGCTATATGGTTACCGACAATATTGGTGTCGAATTGTTGGCAGCAACGCCGTTTCGTCACAAGGTCGGGCTGAATGGTTCGGCAGTGAACGGTGATATCGCGACGGTACGTGATCTCCCCCCGAGCTTGATGGCACAGTACTATTTTGGCGACAAGCAAGACAAACTGCGTCCCTATCTTGGACTGGGTGTTAACTACACCACTTTCTTTGATGAAAAATTCAATGACAACGGTAAAGGTGCTGGGCTGAGCAACCTGAGTCTCAAAGATTCTTGGGGCGTGGCTGCGCAAGCGGGCCTGGATTACAACCTGGATGAACACTGGATGCTGAACATGTCAGTGTGGTGGATGAACATCGAGACCAAAACCCGCTTTGACGATGCGGACGGTAATCACCACAGCATTGATACGCGTTTGGATCCGTGGGTGTTTATGTTCGGGGCAGGTTATCGCTTCTGACAGGTGTGAAACAGGGAGGCGCATGTTGCGCCTCCGTTTTTTTATCGCTACTTGATTTGCATAACGTTATCAACGGATTTCACACCCGCAACACCACGCGTGACCTGCACAGCGCGGTTGGCATCGGCGCTTGAGCTAACAAAGCCACTCAGTTGTACACGACCTTTAAAGGTCTCAACGCTGATTTCGGTAGACTTGATGGTTTTATCCGCCAGCAGTGCTGACTTCACCTTGGTAGTCACTACCGTATCGTCAATATAACCGCCAGTCCCTTCAGATTTCGCTGTTGGCGCGCAGGCACTCACTGCGAATGCCACAACGGCTGCCATGCATAAGGCTGAAAGGGTTTTAAATAGCTTCATAAATTACTCTCCATGCAATGTTATTGTTGAAACTACATTCGGGTTTTCACCTGAAAACGTAACGCACTCCTAAAAATACTGAAATGCCCGACGCGCAAGGTTAAGTGTGAGACAAGAATTGGGTTTGTACAAATTGTTGGTGTAAAAAAAAAGCACAAGTTTGATAGGAAACAAGATGTTAACAACGGGCGCGATCCACTGCACCCGTTGTTAATGGGATTAAGCCCGTGTTGCTGCTTTCATTTCACTGACAAAGGTTGCCAGTCGTTTCAGCATTTCTGCCGGTTGGTCCTGGTGCTGTTCGATAATCTTAACGATTGCCGAGCCGGAAATTGCGCCAGCAGCCCCGGCTTGCAGCGCATCGCGTACCTGCGTCGGTTCAGAAATACCGAAGCCCTGCAGGGGCGGCGCGGCATGATACTCGCGCAGCTTGTTTACCAGGTGATGAAGTGGCAACTGTGCGCGGCTTTCGGTTCCGGTGACGCCTGCACGCGACAGCAGGTAGGTGTAACCTCTACCGTGTGAGGCAATTTCACGCAGCAAGTCGTCGTCTGCATTTGGCGGACAGATAAAGATAGGCGCAATGCCATGGCGGGTGGCCGCAGCGCGGAAAGGGGCTGACTCTTCATAAGGCACATCGGCAATCAGCACCGAATCAACGCCTACCTCGGCACAGCGCTGGTAAAACGTATCGATACCTTTATGGAAGACCAGATTGGCGTACATCAACAGACCAATAGGGATCGTTGGGTGTTTCTGACGAATAGCGGCCAACATTTCAAAACATTGGGTTGGCGTCACGCCAGAAGCAAAAGCGCGAAGTGCTGCACTTTGAATGGTTGGGCCGTCAGCCAGCGGGTCCGAAAACGGAATACCCAGCTCTAACGCGTCTGCACCGGCCTCAACCAGAGTATCAATGATCTGTAATGACAGCGCCGGGTTTGGATCACCGAGCGTCACGAACGGGACGAAAGCGCCTTCCTTATGACTTGCAAGGCGGTCGAACAGTTGCTGGTAACGTTCCATCAGATTTCTCCCCGAGCTTTCAGAATGTCGTGAACGGTAAATATGTCTTTGTCGCCACGTCCGGACAGGTTAACCACCAGTATCTGTTCTTTTTGCGGCGTTTCACGGATCATTTTCAGTGCATGCGCCAACGCGTGGGAAGACTCCAGAGCCGGAATGATACCTTCACTGCGCGAAAGCGCTTTGAATGCATCCAGGGCTTCGTCATCGGTAATCGACACGTACTCCGCACGACCAATACTGTTCAAATAAGCGTGCTGTGGCCCGACTGAAGGGAAGTCCAACCCGGCAGAAATGGAGTAGGACTCCTCAATCTGGCCTTCGGAGGTCTGCATCATCGGCGCTTTCATGCCGAAATAGATACCGACATGACCGTGTTTCAATGGTGCACCGTGTTGACCGGTTTCGATCCCCAGACCGGCAGGCTCTACGCCGATAAGACCCACGCTGGCATCATCGATAAAATCGGCAAACATACCGATAGCGTTGGAACCACCACCAACACACGCCAAGACGGCATCCGGCAGGCGGCCTTCGCGTTCCAGCATCTGTGCTTTGGTTTCTTCGCCGATCATGCGCTGGAATTCACGTACAATGGTTGGGTACGGGTGTGGGCCTGCAGCGGTACCCAACATATAGTGGGCGGTTTCGTAACTGCCAGACCAGTCGCGCAACGCTTCATTACAGGCGTCTTTCAGTGTGGAAGATCCACTGTGAACCGGGATTACCTCTGCGCCCATCAAACGCATGCGGAATACGTTGGGTGACTGACGTTCAATATCTTTGGCACCCATATAGATGCGACACTTCAGGCCGAGCAGGGCACACGCCAATGCCGAGGCCACGCCATGTTGGCCTGCACCGGTCTCGGCAATGATCTCTGTTTTGCCCATGCGTTTCGCGAGCAGTGCCTGACCCAACACCTGGTTGGTTTTGTGAGCGCCACCGTGCAGCAGATCTTCACGTTTCAAGTACAGCTTGGTTTTAGTTCCTGCGGTGAGATTCTTGCAAAGTGTTAATGCCGTAGGGCGGCCTGCGTAGTTTTTCAGCAAGTCGATAAATTCAGCCTGAAATTCCGGATCGCGCTGTGCGCTTACAAAGGCTTCTTCAAGTTGTTTTAAGGCCGGCATCAGAATCTGTGGCACATATTGGCCACCAAATTCGCCGAAGTAGGGGTTAAGCAGCGTCATTATAGTTCCCGTTATTATCCGTTAATAATGTTCAGTAAGCGCGCAACGTCTGGAAAACCGCCGTCAGACGGGCAGGATCCTTAATACCGGGTTGGCTCTCAACGCCGGAATTAAAGTCCAAACCGGCACAGCCGAGTTTGGCTGCGTCAACGCAATTGTCGGCACCCAGACCCCCTGCAAGCATGACGTTATCCAGGTTTTCACCCTGCAGCACCGACCAGTCGAAACGCTGGCCAGTCCCACCCGCACCGTTATCCAGCAGATAGCGATCGACGTGCTTCAAATCGCGCTTCGGTAAATGGTCTTTCACGCTCAGTGCTTTCCAGATTTGGCAGTCGTTCGGCAACTCGGCACGCAGGGCGGTGATATAGTTTTGATCCTCCGCCCCATGCAGTTGCACGGCTCTCAAGCCCAGACGTTCAACGGTTTGTACTACAGTCTCTACCTGCGCATCGCAGAACACGCCGACATACTTCAGCGGTGCACCGGAAATAACCTCACGGGCACGGTTGATATCGACATAGCGTGGTGAGCGCCCGACAAAAATCAGCCCGCCGTAGACGGCCCCAGCCTGGTAGGCAGCGGCGGCATCCTGGGCGCGGGTCAACCCGCAGACTTTATTGTCCCCTAAAATCACCCGGCGCACGGCGGCACGCAGATCGCTTTCAGACATCAACGCGCTGCCGATCAAGAAACCGTTGGCAAAGTGGCTTAGCTCGCGGATCTGGCCGTAATTGTTGATGCCGGACTCGCTGATCACCGTCACACCCTGTGGGACGCGTGGCGCAAGCTGGCGAGTACGATCCAGATCGATACTCAGGTCACGGAGATCGCGGTTGTTGATACCGACCACGCGCGCTTCCAGAACAATGGCCCGCTGCAGTTCTTCTTCGCTGATCACTTCCGTCAGTACGCCCATGTTTAAGCTGTGTGCGACAGCGGCGAGCTGACGGTATTGGTCGTCGTTAAGCACTGAAAGCATCAGCAAAATAGCGTCGGCTTGATAGAAACGCGCCAGGTAGATCTGATACGGGTCGATAATAAAATCTTTGCACAATACGGGCTGTGTGACCGTCTTGCTGACCAGCGGCAGAAAATCGAAGCTACCCTGGAAGTATTTTTCATCGGTCAGAACTGAAATCGCCGAGGCGAAATCCTTGTAGACCGAAGCAATCTCGACAGGATCAAAATTTTCGCGAATCAGGCCCTTTGAAGGGGATGCCTTTTTACATTCAAGAATAAACGCCGTTCTGGTTCCCTGTAGCGCATGGTAAAAATCACGCTCGCTTGGGACGATTTCATTTTGAAAGCTGGCCAGTGGCTGTTGTTGCTGTCGTGCTGCGACCCATTGCGCTTTATCACGAACAATCTTGTTGAGCACGGTTTCCTGCATCATTTATCCTCTTGCTGCCAGTGCGGTAACGCGCTCGTAAGCTTGCCCGCTGTGAATCATGTCCAGTGCCTGCTGCGCATTTTGGCGCAGGTCTTCATGCCCGAATAACTTCAGCAGCAGCCCCACGTTAGCGGCTACCGCAGCGGCGTGAGCCGGGTCACCTTTACCTTGTAACAACCGTGCCAGAATGTCACGATTTTCTTCGGGTGAGCCGCCCAGCAGGGCTTCCAGCGGATAGCTTTGCAACCCAAAGGATTGCGGTGTTAACTGGTAGCTCTCAATTTCACCGTTGTTCAATTCGGCCACATGGGTAGTGGCATGAATCGCCACTTCATCCATTCCGCCGCCGTGTACCACGGCCGCTCGCTGGTAACCCAATACGCGCAGTGTTTCAGCTATAGGCAGCACCAATTCTGGGCTGTAAACGCCGATCAGTGCCAGCGGTGGGCGAGCTGGGTTAATCAGCGGGCCCAGCACATTGAATACCGTGCGGGTTTTCAACTGCTGGCGTACGGGCATCGCATGGCGGAAGCCGGTGTGGTACTGCGGCGCAAACAGGAAACAGACGCCCAACTCGTCCAGCGCTTTACGAGCCTCATCCGCCGGCAGATCCAGGCGAATACCAAATGCCGCCAGCAAATCTGATGAACCAGACCGGCTGGAAACGCTGCGATTGCCATGTTTGGCTACTTTGGCGCCACACGCCGCCGCTACAAAGGCGCTGGCGGTGGAGATATTAATGCTGTTAGTGCCGTCGCCCCCGGTGCCGACGATATCGGCAAACGGGTAGTCTGGACGAGGAAATGGCAGCGCATCGGCCAGCAGTGCTTTGGCTGCCCCGGCAATCTCTTCCGGGCGCTCGCCGCGAATTTTCATGCTGATCAGCGCCGCTGCCAGCTGGCTTGGTTCTAACTCACCGCGAACGATGGCGCTGAATAATTGCTGGCTTTCCTGCTGGTTCATCGATTCTGAACGGTACAATTTTTCAAGAATAGTATGCATGGTCGTTTCCCTCGTTATTTCGCCAGCGCCCAGGCCAGAGTTTGCTCAAGCAAACGCGCGCCATGGGTGGTCAGGATCGATTCTGGATGAAACTGGAAACCGCATACGCGATGCTTGTCATTACGTACTGCCATCACCATGTCGTTAAAATGGGCGTTAACCGTGAGCCCGGCTGGGATCTTGCTGCCTACCAGTGAATGGTAGCGCGCCACCGGCAATGGATTCGCCATGCCGGTAAACATGCCTTCGCCATCGTGGCTAATTGCTGACGCCTTGCCGTGCAAGATCTCACCGGCTTGGCCTACGTGGCCGCCGTAGGCTTCAACAATCGCCTGATGCCCCAGGCAGATACCAATAATAGGCAGGTGGCCGCGCAAGCGTTGTAACAGTTCAGGCATACAGCCCGCTTCAGACGGTGTACCTGGGCCCGGTGATAGCATCAGAACCGGCTGTTCTAACTGCTGCAGACGCTCAATAATCACATCGGCAGAAATCTGGTTGCGGTAAATCACCACCTGATGGCCGCTGGCGCGCAGCTGATCGACCAGGTTGTAGGTGAAGGAATCAACATTATCGAGCAGTAAGATATCGGCCATCAGAACACCTCCTTGGCCTGATGCGCACTGGCAATGGCACGCAGCACGGCACGTGCTTTATTACGGGTCTCATCGGCTTCCGCCTGAGGAATAGAGTCCAACACCACGCCAGCGCCGGCTTGCACAGTGGCAATCCCGTCTTCAACATACGCGGAGCGGATGACAATACAGGTATCCAAATCACCGGTAGCGGTGAAATAACCCACCGCACCGCCGTAGCTGCCGCGGCGGGTGCCTTCAGAGGCAGCGATCAGCTGCATGGCACGTACTTTTGGGGCGCCGCTTAACGTACCCATGTTCATGCAGGCCTGATAGGCATGCAGCACGTCAAGGTCAGCACGCAGGGTGCCAATCACTCGAGAAACCAGGTGCATGACAAAAGAATAGCGGTCTACTTTGGTCAAATCGGCCACGTAGCGGCTGCCGGCCTGGCAGATGCGCGCTAAATCGTTGCGAGCCAGGTCGACCAGCATCAAATGTTCGGCCAACTCTTTGTGGTCGGTGCGCATTTCGAGTTCGATACGGCTGTCGAGATCCAAATCCAGCGACCCATCGGCGCGACGGCCACGCGGGCGGGTGCCGGCAATCGGATAGATCTCGATCTGACGGTTGTTGGCGTCGTATTTCAGTGCACTTTCAGGTGAAGCACCAAACAGGGTGAACTCATCGTCCTGCATAAAGAACATGTACGGGCTTGGGTTATTGTCTTTCAGCGTCTGGTAGGCTGCCAGCGGGGCTGGGCAGGGCAGCGAGAAACGACGTGAGGGGACCACCTGGAAGATTTCGCCCTGACGGATGGCCTGTTGCAATTCACTGACCACTGCGCCGTACTCTTCATCGGTCTGGTTGCAACTCAGTTGCATGTCTTCGAGTTTCTGATGAGGAATGGGTTGCGGTGTCTGCTTCAATTGAGCCTGTAGCTGTTCCAAACGTTGTTGCAGACGCTGTTCTTCTGCGGCGTCAGCAGTGAAGACACTGGCCTGCAGGCGCGCAACGCCGCGCTGGTGATCCAGCACCAGCAAGGTTTCCGCCAGGTAGAAACAGAAATCAGGGCAACGTTGATCTTGACGCAGTTCAGGCAGGTCTTCGAAACCGGCAACCAGATCATAGGCAAACAGGCCGCCGAGCATCACCGCTTCACGTTCGTCTGCGGGAGAGTCGACCAGTGTGACTAAGGTGCGCAGTGCATCAAACACCGACAGTGAACGCAGTCGTGCGTCTTCGTCCTGAATAGCATCAATCAGCGGGAAGGTCAGTTCACGGCCGTTAGGACGCACCTGAATCTGCACTTCGGCGGGCAATGCTTCATCCAGCAATGGCAACATCGCGGCGCCGTTAGCCGTCAGTGCTTGCAATGTGACGGTGCGCCCCAGTGCGGTGATGCGTAAAGCGCTGTCGATCACTAACAAGCTTTGCAGGTTTTGCTTGCTGTTGATTTCTGCTGACTCTAACAGCAGGGTTGCCGGGCGCGCGCCGCACAACTGATGAAAAATGGTGGTGGGATCGCCCCGGTAACTGGCCTCCGCCTTCAGTAATTTGAGCTGTGGTTTGATGTTCGTCATGGGAGTTCCAGTTAAAATTTGTCCAAAAAAAAGCCCGCGTTACCAGCGGGCTTAGGGAATCTGCAGTGTCAGATGACAGGTATGCGTGATTACTCCGCCCGAAAAAGGGAAGTACGCCACCAACGAAGAAGAGAAGTTTGCTTAGTCATTTCTGTGCTCTCTTGTTTATCATCCAACCAGGGATATGCCCTGAACTTGCGTACTAGTTAACTGGTTCGCGAGAATAAAGTCAACCCTCTTTTCGTACAATGTTTTATCGCTAAGTGTGAATTATTTTCATTAAGCTGAAACGGCAGCGCGTCATAATAGATTTCCGTCCAACGGGCGATCGCGGGTATGATAGAAAGCCAAGCCATTGCCGGATATTTCTTTTGACAGACAGCAGCCCCCAGCCCTCCGCATTTACTCTCTACGATCTCCACAGCCATACTACCGCTTCTGACGGCTACCTTACGCCGGCGCAGTTGGTGCAACGTGCGGTTGAAATGCGGGTGGGTGTTTTGGCGATAACCGATCATGACACCACAGATGGTTTGGCCGCCGCAGCGGCAACCATTGCTGAGTTGTCCCTTCCGCTGCAGTTGGTCAATGGTGTGGAAATCTCCACGTTGTGGGAAAACCATGAGATTCATATCGTCGGTTTGGGTATTGAAACCCGGCACCCGGCGATAGTACAACTGCTGTCCGAACAGACAGAACGCCGTAACCTCCGTGCACAGGAAATAGGAGCACGATTAGCCAAAGCCCGTATCGAAGGGGCATTTGAAGGGGCGCAAAAATTAGCCGACGGCGGGGCAGTGACCCGCGGGCATTTTGCGCGTTATCTGGTGCAAATTGGTATGGCGGACAATATGGCTCAGGTATTCAAGAAATACCTGGCGAAAGGCAAAACCGGTTACGTTCCGCCACAGTGGTGTACAATAGAACAAGCCATTGATGTGATTCATCAATCCGGCGGTCAGGCAGTGATCGCGCATCCGGGCCGTTATGATCTGACGGCAAAATGGTTGAAGCGGCTGTTTGCGCATTTTGCCGCACATGGCGGTGACGCGATGGAAGTGGCCCAATGTCAGCAAGCACCGCATGAGCGTTCGCTGTTGGCAAAGTATGCGCAAGAATATCAATTACTGGCGTCGCAGGGGTCTGATTTCCATCAACCCTGCTCGTGGATCGAACTGGGCCGTAAACTGTGGTTACCCGGTGGGGTTGAACCCGTGTGGCGTGACTGGCCGCAACCGCAACTGGCTAAAGTCGATTGATTTAACGTGGGCGATGCCGCCCGCGTGCATCATTTTAGGAGCAAGTCATGAGTCAGCTTTTTTATATTCACCCAGACAACCCACAGCCACGTCTTATCAATCAGGCAGTGGATGTACTGCGTAAAGGGGGCGTGATCGTCTATCCCACGGATTCTGGTTATGCACTGGGCTGCAAGCTGGAAGAAAAGTCGGCGATGGAACGTATCTGCCGTATCCGTCAATTGGATGGTAATCATAACTTTACGCTGATGTGCCGCGATCTGTCTGAATTGTCGACTTACGCTTACGTCGACAATACCGCGTTCCGGCTGATCAAAAATAACACGCCGGGCAACTACACTTTTATCCTGAAAGCGACCAAAGAAGTTCCGCGGCGGTTGATGAACGACAAGCGCAAAACCATCGGTTTGCGCGTGCCCTCGAACCCGATTGCGCTGGCATTACTGGAAGTGCTTAACGAGCCAATGATGTCGACTACGTTGATGCTTCCGGGTAATGATTTTGCCGAGTCCGATCCGGAAGAGATCAGCGAACATTTGGGAAAACAGGTAGATCTGGTGATCCACGGTGGTTTCCTGGGCCAGCAGCCTACCACGGTGATTGACCTGACGGAGTCCGCACCGGAAGTGGTACGCGAGGGCGCCGGTGACCCAACGCCCTTCCGCTGATGCATTGCCATAATGTTTGCTCATTTTCTGAAAAGTGACTGAAACGGCGTCATTTATCGGTAAAACCGCTATCCTACAATATCAAAAATTGATAATTAGGCAGGATGCGTAGCGATGATTAAATGGGTTTCTTTATTGGCGGCGTTATTATTTTCTTCTGTGGCCAGCGCGGGGTTTTATTCCGGTAGCGCTTTGCTGTCTGAAACCAGCGGCTATGTGAAAAATAAAAGTGGGGCAGCTACCGTCGCTGAAGCTCTCGATGCGGGGATGTTTATGGGGTACGTTGCAGGCGTGTTTGATACCTTTTCTATGCAAGGTAACCGTAGTATTTGTCCGGAAGCGGGCATGAGCGTAGGCACGGCTTCGGATGCGGTTATGCAGTATTTAAATGAACATCCGGAGCAATTGCATTACTCCGCACCGTCGGTGATTATGCTGGCGTTAACCGCCGCTTACCCTTGTGCACGGCATTAACGTTGTCCGTTTAGTGCGTATTTTTTCATTAGGTGCGATGCTTTTTCTTTAGCATTATTTCCAATAGATGAAATTGATAGACGCTGTCATATTACCGCTAACGCAAACGTCCCTTCACCGATTTGGGATATGACGTTCAGGAGAAAAAATGACAGCGTTTCGCTACGGTACCCTTTCCCTCGATTACCATGATTCCGGCTCAGGCCCGCTGACGCTGGTACTGCTGCCTGGTTGGTGTGAACCGAAAACCGTTTTTGCCCCCTTTATCGCGTTGGCTGAACAACACTTCCGTGTGATTAGCCTTGATTGGCGAGGCCATGCGCTGTCTGACCGCGATGAGCAGCTTTCGCTTGGTGTCGAGGAACTGCTGGCAGACCTTCGCCAACTGTTGCTTGAGTTGCAGGTGGGGAAATGTGTGACACTTTCGGTGGCACATGCCAGTTGGATTGCGGTTGCTCTCGCTGAGAGCTTACCTCAACAAGTGCAAGGAATGGTGTTTCTCGATTGGATAATGACGCAACCTGATCCGGCATTTTTTGATTCTGTGCAACACATGCAGCGTCCTGAACGCTGGGTAGCGGCACGTGATGCTTTGTTTAGCTTTTGGCAGGGCGGCATTGTGCACCCGCAGGTTAAACATCATTTAACCGTTGAAATGGCGAAGGAGGATTTCCGGGTATGGCAGGCTGCCGGTGTGGCGATCGAACAAGCCTATCGGCAATATCAATCGCCGCTTAACCGGTTGGGTGCATTAACCTTGCCCCCAGCTTGTTGCCATATTTACGCGTTGGATCGTGACGACGATTATTTGCGGCAACAACAGCGGTTTGCGGAGGTTCATTCTTTCTTTTCGGTTGTACGACTTGAGCATGCTTCTACCCATCTTGGTATCCTCGAATGTCCAGAGAGCGTATATCAGGCGGTTATCCGTTTCCTGGAGCGCAATTCCCTTCCTGTTTGAATCGAAGCGGGTTGGCGCCCGCTGTTTCACGATTTCTTACCACCCATAATTTTGGATAATCGATCAGGAAATAAAGTGGGTTTCAACACTATTGAAAGCCTGTATAATGCGCGGTTCGATCCAAGTAAATGTATTGTTACTGTTGTGGTGCCAGACGCCGCGGCGGTCATCCCCCCGACGCCTGTGAAGGCGACACTAGAGGTTGCTCAATGAGCGAGAAGTTACAGAAAGTTTTAGCGCGTGCCGGCCATGGCTCGCGTCGTGAAATCGAAACCATTATTGAAGCCGGGCGCGTTAGCGTCGACGGTAAAATTGCCAAGCTGGGTGACCGCGTTGAAGTAACCCCTTCAATGAAGATCCGCCTGGATGGCCATATTGTTGCGATTAAAGAATCTGAAGAAGAAGTTTGCCGTGTACTGGCGTATTACAAGCCGGAAGGCGAACTCTGTACCCGTAGCGATCCTGAAGGCCGTCCAACGGTATTCGATCGTCTGCCTAAGCTGCGCGGCTCACGCTGGGTAGCGGTAGGGCGTTTGGACGTCAATACCTCCGGTTTGCTGTTGTTCACCACAGACGGTGAGCTGGCAAACCGCCTGATGCACCCGAGTCGTGAAGTTGAGCGTGAATACGCAGTGCGCGTATTTGGCCAAATTGACGACGAGAAAGTGAAGCAATTGAGTAAGGGCGTTCAGTTGGAAGACGGCCCAGCCGCTTTCCGCACCATTACCTTCCAGGGTGGCGAAGGTATTAACCAGTGGTATAACGTAACCCTGACTGAAGGACGTAACCGCGAAGTGCGTCGCCTTTGGGAAGCCGTTGGTGTTCAGGTTAGCCGTTTGATCCGCGTGCGTTATGGTGATATCGATTTGCCGAAGGGCCTGCCACGTGGCGGTTGGACCGAGCTCGAACTGCCGGCGATTAACTATCTGCGTGAATTGGTTGAGTTGAAACCGGAAACCGTCAGCAAGATGCCGGTTGAGCGTGAACGCCGCCGAGTGAAGGCCAATCAGATCCGTCGTGCCGTCAAACGTCACACACAGGTTGCTGGCAGCGGTCGCCGTAGTGCGCCGGGCAGCAAACCGGGCAAACCAAGCAAGCGCAGTTAATCAGCACGCCGCAGCCCCCAGGACTGCGGCGTTTTCTATTACCAGTCAATACCCTGTTGTGCTTTGATACCCGCATCAAACGCGTGCTTCACCGGCCGCATTTCCGTAACCGTATCCGCTAACGCTAAAATATCGCGATGGCAGCCACGTCCGGTGATAATCACCGTTTGGTGCACAGGACGTTGCCGAAGCGCCTCCAGCAGTTCATCCAGCTCAAGATAGCCGTAGCTGACCATATAGGTCAGTTCGTCCAGTAGCACCAGATCCAGGCTGTTGTCGGCCAGCATGCGCTTACCCTGTTGCCATACGGCCTGACAGGCGGCGGTGTCTCCTGCTTTATTCTGCGTTTCCCAGGTAAAGCCGGTCGCCATTACCTGGAATTCAACACCATGCTGTTGCAGCAGGTTTTTTTCTCCGTTTGGCCATTCACCTTTAATGAATTGGATAACGGCGGCTTTCATACCGTGACCAACGGCCCGCGTTACTGTGCCAAATGCCGCAGTGGTTTTGCCTTTACCGTTACCGGTGAACACCAGCAGTAAACCCCGAGCGTCCTGCGCAGCAGCAATGCGGGCGTCGACCTGTTCTTTCAAACGTTGTTGACGTTGTTGGTGACGATCTTCAGCCATGATAAAGCCCCTTTATTCGGCTGCGCCGGGTTTGCGGTTCGGTTGAGCGTCGAAGCTCATGCCGGTTTTACGACGGCTGTCATCCCCCATCAGATAGAGGTAAAGCGGCATGATATCCGCCGGGGTTTTCAGCTTGCTTTTGTCTTCATTCGGGAAGGCAGATGCACGCATTTGGGTACGAGTTCCGCCAGGATTGATGCAGTTTGCCCGCAAGTTGCGACTTTTGTATTCATCGGCGAATACCTGCATCATCCCTTCGGTTGCGAACTTTGAAACGGCATAAGCGCCCCAGTTTGCGCGCCCGGTACGGCCGACGCTGGAGCTGGTAAATACCAGCGAACCCGAATTGGATTTCAGTAGCAGCGGCAAGAGTGCTTGAGTGAGCATAAATGTTGCGTTGACGTTGACCTGCATGACGTCGTCCCACATCGTCATCGACAGGTCTGCCATGGGGGCGATATCGCCGAGCAGGCCTGCATTATGCAGCACGCCGTCCAGCCGCGGGACATGCGTCGTCAGTTCGTCTGCCACCTGTTTGCACTGTTCTTGGGTGGTATGCAACAGGTCAAGTGTGATGATGTAGGTTGGCGCTCTGCTGAATTTGGCAATCTCGGCCTGCACCGCTTGCAGCTTACTTTCGGTACGGCCCAGCAGCACCAATTGCGCGCCAAATCTGGCGTAGGTGAGTGCAGCTTCGCGACCAATACCGTCTCCGGCACCAGTGACTAAAATGATACGGTTTTCCAGTAAATCCTGCTTGGGTTGGTAGTGCACAATAATTCCTCGCGCCTGGGTGGCTGGTCTCCCACTTACGTCGGGGAGCGGTGTGGATTGAGAGGCCATAGCAGGAGCAACGGCTCAACTGCATATATGGCCTCACAGCGAATTTGGCTCATCATGTTGATGAATAATCCGTGTTATATGCCTCAAATGGATCGTATTTTCAATGATTAGGCGGCAGAATCGGCATTCTTTTGTAACAAAAATGGAACTGTGCCGCCTTGGGTAAGCCCAAATGCGCCCACATAGTAAAGAAGCAGCACAAGGAATTTTTATTTAGCCGCGACAGCCACCGCGTCGGTTGGCTAGAATGAATGAAGTCATACTAACAACCTGTTAATAAAGGCGGAATCTGTGGAGTTTATATCTGTTTATGGCCTATTTCTGGCCAAAGTCGCGACGGTAGTGATTGCCATCGCTGCGCTGGCCTTGCTGGCGGTCAGCCTGGGGCAACGTAAGAACCGACAGAAAGGGGAACTGCAGCTTACTGACCTTGGAGAGCAGTACCGCGATATGCAGCGCGACATGCGTCTGGCACGTATGGGCGAGGCGGAACAAAAGGCGTGGCTCAAGCAGTTTAAAAAGCAGACCAAAGCCGACGATAAACTGAAGAAACAGCGGGCTAAAGCAGGGGCCGTTGAAGCCGCCAAACCTTGCCTGTATGTGCTGGATTTCAAAGGCAGCATGGATGCCCATGAAGTCACCTCATTGCGCGAGGAGGTCTCGGCCGTGCTGGCGGTAGCGACACCGAAGGACGAAGTTCTGCTACGACTGGAAAGCCCGGGTGGTGTGGTGCACGGATACGGGTTGGCCTCATCGCAGTTGGCGCGTTTGCGTACCGGCGGTATTCGTCTCACGGTGGCTGTAGATAAGGTCGCGGCCAGTGGCGGCTATATGATGGCATGTGTGGCGGATCGTATTGTGGCCGCACCCTTTGCAATTATCGGTTCAATCGGCGTTGTGGCGCAGATCCCTAACTTCCACCGCTTGTTAAAAAAGAATGATATTGATGTTGAATTGCACACCGCCGGCGAGTTCAAACGCACGCTGACGTTGTTTGGCGAAAATACGGAGCAGGGGCGCGAGAAGTTCCGTGAAGATCTAAACGAAACTCATGTGCTGTTTAAAGAGTTCGTTCACCAGCAGCGCCCATCACTGGATATTGACAGCGTAGCGACCGGTGAGCATTGGTTCGGTACGCAAGCGAAAGAGAAGGGACTCATCGACGCGATTGGTACCAGTGACGATTTGCTGATTGCTGAAATGGAAAACCATGAGGTGATCGGGGTGCGTTATGCACGCCGTAAACGCATGATGGACCGTTTTACCGGCAGTGCGGCGGAAAGTATCGACCGCCTGTTATTGCGCTGGTGGCAACGGGGCGAAAAGCCGTTGCTTTAAGCGTAACGATTAAACAGCAGGGGGCTTAAAGCCCCCTTTTTTATGCTTAATCGACCAGATGATATTTATCAGAGAACACGTGGGCCAAGTGTTTAAACATATTAAATACGGCGGTAGTTTTTGCCGTTGGCAATCCATCTTGGTCCAAAAAGAATTCACCACGGAAAACTAAAACGCTGACTTTTTGTTCAACCTCAGTGGCAATCATGCCATGCATATAATCATCATGGTGACGAATAAGATTATTTGCTTCTTGCAGTAAGGTTTCGCGATCAATGGGTGAGGTATTAGTGCGCATTTATTACACTCCAATCATAAATTCTGGACATATTCTAACGCCAGTTCGCATTTATCCGCAAACAGACTAAGGTTTATTTGCCGTCTGGATGTCTAGCGGTATCTGTCGATTGGCGAAATCTGCCTTTCCGTGCTAATTAGGTTGCGTGACGCTTTTTATCAGGTACAGTGTGGGATTTTGCGGCGTCAGGTGGAAGGTTTTGTTTACGCCATGAATGAGTCTCACACAGCCATACTTCTGGGGCATGGGTGAATTGCAGGCAGGATCAACAACTTGCGTTCAGGTTGAGCAGTTAAGCAACCAATAGAAAAAAACATGTTGATCTCTTGCCAGACTGCCGCAATATAAAAAAGAGATATGAACCGCTGCGGCACGGCGAGATAAAAGACTTCTTTTTAGAAGAAATAAAATTAGGTAAAGGTAAATATGGGTAAAGCTCTCGTAATAGTTGAGTCCCCGGCAAAAGCCAAAACTATTAATAAATATTTAGGTAATGACTACGTGGTGAAGTCCAGCGTCGGTCATATCCGTGATTTGCCGACCAGTGGCTCAGCCAGCAAAAAGAGCGCTGACTCAACCGAAGACAAAGCCAAGAAGAAAGTTAAAGTTAAAAAGGATGAGAAGGCGGCGCTGGTAAATCGTATGGGCGTCGATCCTTACCATGGTTGGGCTGCGCAATACGAAATCCTGCCGGGTAAAGAAAAAGTTGTCGCCGAGTTAAAGTCGTTAGCGGAAAACGCCGACCACATTTATCTCGCAACGGACCTTGACCGCGAAGGGGAAGCCATTGCCTGGCACCTGCGGGAAGTTATCGGGGGTGACGACAAACGCTTTAGCCGGGTGGTATTTAACGAAATCACCAAGAACGCGATCCAAAACGCGTTCAAACAGCCGGGTGAGCTGAATATTGACCGTGTTAACGCACAGCAGGCGCGCCGCTTTATGGACCGCGTTGTGGGTTATATGGTTTCGCCACTGTTGTGGAAAAAAATTGCCCGTGGCCTGTCTGCCGGGCGAGTGCAATCCGTTGCTGTTCGGTTGGTGGTGGAGCGTGAGCGCGACATCAAAGCCTTCGTACCGGAAGAGTACTGGGAACTGCACGCAGATCTGTTAGCGAAGGGTGACACCACGTTGCAGATGGAAGTGACGCATGCCCACGACAAACCGTTCAAGCCGGTTAATCGTGAGCAGACACATGCAGCACTTAAACTGCTGGAAAAAGCCCGCTACACCGTTCTGGATCGCGAAGATAAGCCGACCAGCAGCAAACCGGGTGCACCTTACATTACGTCCACGTTGCAGCAAGCGGCCAGTACCCGTTTGAGCTTTGGCGTGAAGAAAACCATGATGATGGCCCAGCGCCTGTATGAAGCAGGTCACATCACCTATATGCGTACCGACTCCACCAACCTGAGCCAGGATGCGCTCAACATGGTGCGTGGTTATATCGGTGATAACTTCGGCGACAAATACTTGCCGAAGGCACCGAACCAGTACAGCAGCAAAGAAAACTCGCAGGAAGCGCATGAGGCCATCCGTCCGTCGGATGTCAATGTGCTGGCTGAACAGTTGAAAGATATGGAAGCGGATGCGCAAAAGCTGTATCAGCTGATTTGGCGGCAGTTTGTGGCCTGTCAGATGACGCCAGCGCAGTACGATTCCACCACGCTGTCGGTAAAAGCCGGTGATTTCCAGCTGCGCGCCAAGGGCCGTACGTTGCGTTTCGACGGTTGGACCAAAGTGATGCCTGCTCTGCGTAAGGGTGATGAAGATCGTACCTTGCCGTTTGTTGAGGTAGGCAGCGAACTTGAACTGCAAAAACTGATCCCAAGCCAGCACTTCACCAAGCCGCCAGCGCGTTACAGCGAAGCGTCATTGGTAAAAGAGTTGGAAAAACGGGGTATCGGTCGTCCATCGACCTACGCGTCAATCATTTCAACCATTCAGGATCGTGGCTATGTGCGTGTTGAAAACCGCCGTTTCTACGCAGAAAAAATGGGCGAGATCGTGACTGACCGTCTGGAAGAAAACTTCCGCGAGCTGATGAACTATGACTTCACCGCCCGCATGGAAGACGGCCTGGATCAGGTAGCGAATAACCACGCAGAATGGAAAGCGGTACTGGATGAGTTCTTTGCCGAGTTCAGCGAACAGCTAGACACGGCAGAAAAAGATCCTGAAGAAGGCGGCATGCGCCCGAATCAGATGGTAATGACCAGTATTGACTGCCCAACCTGTGGCCGTCAGATGGGCATTCGCACGGCAAGTACGGGCGTGTTCCTGGGGTGTTCTGGTTATGCGTTGCCGCCGAAAGAACGCTGTAAGACCACCATTAACCTGGTGCCGGAAACCGAAGTACTGAACATTCTTGAAGGGGATGACGCGGAAACCAACGCGTTGCGTGCCCGCCGTCGCTGCCAGAAATGTGGCACGGCAATGGACAGCTACCTGATCGATAACCAGCGTAAATTGCATGTGTGCGGTAACAACCCGGCGTGTGATGGTTATGAGATCGAAGAGGGCGAGTTCCGCCTGAAAGGGTATGATGGTCCAGTCGTTGAGTGCGATAAATGTGGCTCTGAAATGCACCTGAAAATGGGGCGTTTTGGTAAGTACATGGGTTGTACCAACGAGACATGCAAGAATACGCGCAAGATCCTGCGTAACGGCGATGTAGCACCACCCAAGGAAGATCCGGTTCCATTACCAGAGCTGCCATGCGAAAAGTCGGATGCTTACTTTGTTCTGCGTGACGGTGCAGCCGGCGTCTTCCTGGCTGCCAACACGTTCCCTAAATCGCGCGAAACCCGTGCGCCGTTGGTCGAAGAGTTGGCCCGCTTCAAGGATCGCTTGCCTGAAAAATTGCGTTATCTGGCCGATGCGCCCGTAGCGGATGCCGAAGGCAACAAGACTATGGTGCGCTTTAGCCGCAAGACCAAACAACAGTATGTCTCTTCTGAGAAAGACGGAAAAGCCACCGGCTGGTCTGCTTTCTACATAGATGGCAAATGGGTTGAAGGTAAAAAGTAAACTTGCAGCCTGAATGCAATATAAAAACCAGCCCCTGTGGCTGGTTTTTTTTATTGGCTAAAGCTGAGAACGGATCTATCCTTTGCTGTTTTTTCCCTCCTGGGCCGGCGATTTCATATTGATCGCAATGCAAAATAATCGTTACCAGAGTGTGACGCGGATCTATACTTGAAGCTGTGGCATGATATAATGGTTATATAAAAAGTTTTTTTATGATTAAAGCTTATTAATAACGGCGGTTTATTCATCACTTGGATGAGGCACTGTGTTTAAGGCTTGTTACTTTTCAGCATACCGGGGCGACACCGATATACCTGGCTGCGGCTCAACGCAGTGTTTAACCTAGGATGGTATAAGATATGAAATTGCAGCAGCTTCGTTACATCGTGGAAGTGGTTAACCACAACCTGAATGTCTCCTCGACGGCAGAAGGGCTTTATACCTCGCAACCCGGTATCAGCAAGCAGGTGCGGATGCTGGAAGATGAACTGGGCATTCAGATTTTCGCGCGCAGCGGAAAACATCTGACTCAGGTGACGCCAGCAGGCCTGGAAATCATCCGTATTGCACGTGAAGTGTTGTCCAAGGTGGATGCGATTAAAGCCGTCGCCGGCGAGCATACCTACCCGGATAAAGGCTCATTGTACGTTGCGACCACGCATACCCAAGCGCGTTATGCATTGCCTAACGTGATCAAAGGCTTTATTGAACGCTATCCGCGGGTTTCGCTGCATATGCACCAGGGGTCGCCGACGCAAATTGCGGAAGCGGTCTCCAAAGGCACCGCAGACTTTGCCATTGCCACAGAAGCGCTGCATCTTTACGACGATTTAATTATGCTGCCGTGCTACCACTGGAATCGCGCAGTAGTTGTGAAGCCCGATCATCCATTAGCGGGCAAAAGCCATATCACCATTGAAGAACTGGCTGCTTACCCGATTGTCACTTATACCTTCGGTTTCACGGGGCGTTCTGAGCTGGATACCGCGTTTAACCGTGCCGGCCTGACGCCACGTATCGTATTCACGGCGACTGACGCCGACGTGATTAAAACCTATGTCCGCCTTGGGCTGGGTGTTGGTGTTATCGCCAGTATGGCAGTTGATCCGGTACAAGATCCGGATCTGGTGACAGTGGATGCGCGAGATATCTTCACCTTCAGTACCACGAAGATTGGCTTCCGCCGGAGTACCTTCCTGCGTAGCTACATGTACGATTTCATCCAGCGTTTTGCGCCACATCTGACGCGTGACGTGGTCGATAATGCAGTTGCGCTACGCTCGAATGAAGAGATCGAAGCGATGTTTAAAGACATCAAGCTGCCGGAAAAGTAAGCCGTTGGGTTAATCACGGGTAATCTGAGAGGGGCCCCCCTCTCAGTGTTACATTCTGCTCTTCGTTCTATGCAGCTTGTTTATCATTATCTCATTCACTTCTCACGCGTACTGAGCGGTTTTTACCTCTTCTCTTCATCACCCATCGCTAATGTGTTAGGTAGCGGATGTTGCCAGTTTCTGTTGCACACTACGCAGGGTACGTCGCCTTATCCAACCGCTGGCCGGGCGAATGGCTGCCCAATAGCAGGCGAACCGTGCTTTTACCTGGGGTGTCGGGCACCAGACGAAGGTTTCGGTGCTAAGCGTTGCCAAACCTGCACTGTCCTGAGTGACGCTAAAGCGTAATACCAGTTTGGCCGCATCAGGCGCAGTAAAACGGTGAAATTCTTCCGCGGTTTCCAGTTTTTTCACGTCTAACATTGGGCGCCAAAAACGGCCGGTCAACCCCAGTGAAACCTCATGACTGCCATGCTGCAGCAAGGTAAAGGTATCGAAACCAAACGGAGCCGGCTGTTCTGTTTTCTTTATTCTGGTGAGCAACTGCCAGAATTTACCGGGTAACTGACGAAGCATCAGTAAACGACGGATGATGGGATCTTCTGTCATATCCAGGGAAAGTACGGCTTGGATAATAGCTTCAGGGGATGCATGGATAGGTTCTGATTGGTGCTGTTCATAAAAGCTGAAAGCGGGAAGATACGGCGAAGCACCTTTCCATTGTTGACACTCCCGTTCACTGACGAACCCGAAAAATGCCACTTACCCCTCCTTAGTTTTAATCTGTTGCCCAGTCATGATTGTATTTTTCATGCCCACATTTATCTGTTGTTTATCTCTGACAAGGTGGCAGAGCGATATTGTTTCACCTGAAAAATTAATAACATAGCAGGTTGCCCATACTGTAGCCCGTGTTTTGTCAGGCCGCTGCATCGGGCATCTGCCTTTCTTTCGCGCGAGTGGAAAGGAAGCGTAACAGATTGCGCTTGATACAGGCGTATTGCCCTGCGGATTTTCTCATACCTTCCCTGGTTAATACCTAACTCTCTGGGAAAAAAAGATTTCTTCATCCTTGATTGCTTCTGCCTATCGTTATGATCAAAACGTGTTGTTATCAAAACGTTACATCGTCTTTGTGTTATCTTTAAATAAGACCTCAGTGATTACCCTGTTTTAGACATAATAAGAAATGGAGGAGCTATGTCGTCCGATCTTCGTGAAACGAGTATGGATAAGCTGGTTGCGCTGAATAGCGAGTATGGCTATTACAGTCTGCCACTGGCGGCGAGACAGTTGGGTGATATCGACCGGCTGCCAAAATCAATGAAAGTGCTGTTGGAAAACCTGCTGCGCCATGTGGATGGTGACACCGTGCAGGTTGACGATCTGAAGGCTATCGTTGGCTGGTTGAAGACCGGCCATGCAGACCGGGAGATTGCCTATCGTCCGGCTCGCGTATTGATGCAGGACTTTACTGGCGTGCCTGCGGTGGTAGATTTAGCTGCAATGCGCGAAGCGGTACAACGCTTGGGCGGCAATGTTGACCAGGTTAACCCGCTTTCACCTGTCGATCTGGTCATTGACCATTCGGTCACCGTCGATGAATTTGGCGATGACGACGCGTTTGAAGAAAACGTGCGTATCGAAATGGAGCGTAACCACGAACGTTATACCTTCCTGCGTTGGGGACAAAAAGCCTTCAACCGTTTCCGTGTCGTTCCACCCGGCACCGGTATCTGCCACCAGGTTAACCTGGAATATCTTGGCCAAACGGTATGGCACACCGACGAAAGCGGCCAGCGTATAGCCTATCCAGATACTCTGGTCGGTACCGACTCCCACACCACCATGATCAACGGCCTGGGTATTCTTGGCTGGGGAGTTGGGGGGATCGAAGCTGAAGCAGCAATGCTTGGACAGCCGGTATCAATGCTAATCCCGGACGTTGTGGGTTTTAAACTTACCGGCAAGCTTAGCGAAGGTATCACCGCCACTGCCCTGGTGTTGACCGTAACGCAGATGTTGCGTAAGCACGGTGTCGTGGGCAAGTTCGTTGAATTCTACGGTGACGGCCTTGCCGATCTGCCGCTGGCTGACCGTGCAACCATTGCCAATATGTCGCCAGAGTTTGGTGCCACCTGCGGCTTCTTCCCGGTGGATGAGGTGACGTTGGGCTATATGAAGCTCAGTGGACGCAGTGATGAGCAAATTGCGCTGGTGGAAGCTTACGCCAAAGCGCAGGGCATGTGGCGTAATCCTGGCGACGAGCCGGTGTTTACCAGTACTCTGGCGCTGGATATGTCGACGGTCGTTGCCAGCCTGGCCGGACCGAAGCGTCCACAGGATCGTGTAGCACTGCCCGATGTGCCAAAGGCGTTCAATGCTGCAACTGAACTGGATATTGGCGGCCAGCAGCATGCGTCGGAATTCAAACCCTTTACGCTCAATGGACAGGCGCACGATCTGCATAATGGCGCGGTTGTTATTGCGGCCATTACCTCCTGTACCAACACCTCGAACCCAAGCGTGATGATGGCGGCAGGCCTGTTGGCGAAGAATGCGGTGAAAAAAGGCTTACGCACCAAGCCTTGGGTCAAAACGTCATTAGCCCCGGGCTCCAAAGTGGTAACCGACTATTTTGACAGTGCGAAGCTGACATCATACCTGGAAGAACTGGGCTTTAATTTGGTCGGCTATGGTTGCACAACCTGTATCGGTAACTCCGGGCCCTTACCAGAGCCGATAGAACAGGCTATTAAAGCAGGCGACTTGACCGTGGGCGCGGTGCTGTCAGGCAACCGCAACTTTGAAGGCCGCATACATCCGCTGGTGAAAACCAACTGGTTGGCTTCTCCACCGCTGGTGGTCGCTTACGCGCTCGCGGGCAGCATGAAGATCGACCTTACCAAGGATCCGCTGGGTGAAGGGCACGATGGCAAGCCGGTGTACCTGAGAGATATTTGGCCGAGCAGTAAAGACATTGCCCAAGCGGTGGAAGAGGTTCGTACCGACATGTTCCACAAGGAGTATGGGGCCGTATTTGACGGTGATGCCAACTGGCAGTCGATTCAGGTTGCCGGATCCGCCACCTATCAGTGGCAGGCAGACTCCACCTACATTCGTCATCCGCCGTTCTTTAGTACCATGAAAGTGCAGCCGGATCCGGTGCAGGACATCAAGGACGCGCGTATTTTGGCCATCCTGGCCGACTCCGTGACCACCGACCATATTTCCCCTGCGGGGAATATCAAGCGTGACAGCCCGGCAGGGCGCTACTTGAGTGAGCATGGCGTTGCGCCGCTGGACTTCAACTCGTATGGCTCTCGCCGTGGTAACCATGAGGTGATGATGCGCGGTACCTTTGCCAATATCCGCATCCGCAATGAAATGGTGCCGGGTGTTGAAGGCGGTTACACCCGGCATATTCCGTCACAGAATCAGCTGTCCATCTACGATGCGGCTATGCAGTATCAACAGGAAAATGTACCGCTGGCGGTGATTGCCGGTAAAGAATATGGGTCTGGTTCCAGCCGTGACTGGGCGGCGAAAGGTCCTCGCTTATTGGGCGTTCGGGTTGTGATTGCCGAGTCCTTTGAACGTATTCACCGGTCTAACCTGATTGGCATGGGCATTCTGCCACTGGAGTTCCCTGCTGGTGTGACACGTAAAACCTTGGGCCTGAGCGGGGATGAGCAGATTAGCGTTAGCGGTTTACAAACGCTGAAACCGGGACAGACGGTGCCGGTGTTGATTACGTATGCCGATGGACGCAAGGAAGTGGTTAATACCCGTTGCCGTATCGATACCGGCAATGAGCTGACCTACTATGAAAATGATGGCATTCTGCATTATGTGATCAGGAAAATGCTGTAATAAAAAGGGCGCCTTTCGTGGCGCCCTTATTTTTCCAGAGAAGAAATCACTTTTGGTCCAGTAAATGGCCCATCTTCTCAGCCTTGGTGGCCAGGTAACGCTCGTTTTTCGGGTTACGACCCACGATCAACGGAACACGTTCGGTGATGTTGATACCGGCTTCAGTCAGGATCTCAACCTTTTTCGGGTTATTGGTCAGTAAACGGACCTCATCCACACCCAGCAGTTTGAACATGTCTGCACACAGGGTGAAGTCGCGCTCATCTGCGGCAAAACCCAGCTGGTGGTTGGCTTCGACGGTATCCGCGCCCTTATCCTGCAAGGCGTAAGCCCGAATTTTATTCAGCAAACCGATATTGCGACCTTCCTGGCGGTGGTAGAGCAAAATACCGCGGCCTTCTTCTGCAATATGCTCCAGCGCAGCTTCCAATTGAAAACCACAGTCACAGCGTAAGCTGAACAATGCATCACCGGTCAGGCACTCAGAATGCACGCGTGAGAGTACCGGCTTCGTACCAGAAATATCACCGAAGACCAGAGCCAGGTGATCGTGCCCGGTAGCCAGTTCTTCGAATCCTACCATCAGGAAATCGCCCCAAGGTGTTGGCAATTTGGCCTCTGCCACCCGTTTAAGCTGCATGTTACTCTCCACAAATACTTCCGATTCAATCATGGTTGGGCATCCTACGTCCGGCACAGTGAACTGACCAGGATTAAAATGCGCAACGACGATCGGCATTTCGTTAATTATCGGCTATTTTGCCATAACTTCTTGCCCTGAGGTGCTCAGCAAATCAGCATCCGATGTTTTCAGCCAACTATTATTGCAATAGGTTTTCTATCTGTTTAATTTTTCGAGTGTTATCAATATTGCAAGATTGTTACACTGCCAATTGGCTTAGACAAAGGGCGATTGGAATGTTTGAGATAGCAAAGCGTACGGCAGCAGGGGCGATAATATTGTTGTTGATGCCGTTAGTGGCATGGATTTCCGGGTGGCAATGGTTGCCGGGCGGTGACGGGCGGCTATTGAAAGGCCTGTATTGGATAACTGAAACGGTCACGTCACCGTGGGGCATTCTGACCAGTATTATCCTCGCAGCCTGGTTCTTGTGGTGTCTGCGTTTTCGCATCAAGCCAGCCATCGGCCTGCTGGTTTTGCTGAGTGCGTCGATTTTGATCGGGCAGGGCGTTAAGTCAATTATTAAAGATCGGGTGCAGGAGCCACGTCCCTTTGTGTTATGGCTGGAGTCAGCCCATCAGATTGACGAGAAATACTTTTACTCGCTCAACCGCAAAGAGCGGAGCGCGTTAGTGAAAGAGCAGTTACAAGATCAAACACTTGTGCCTGCATGGTTACGTGAGCATTGGCAATTTGAGACCGGCTTTGCGTTCCCTTCGGGTCATACAATGTTTGCTGCCAGTTGGGCGCTGCTGGGCGTAGGGCTGTTATGGCCACGTCGGCATTATAAGACTGTCGCGGTATTGATGCTGTGGGCAACGGGGGTCATGGGCAGTCGTTTATTGTTGGGTATGCACTGGCCGCGTGACTTGGTGATGGCGACGCTGATCAGTTGGCTGTTGGTGACGATTGCCTGCTGGCTGGCACAGCGCTGGTTTGGGCCTTTGACTCCGCCCCCGCAAGAGCAGCATGAAATCGCGGAAAGAACGGCGACAAAATAATTATAAGTGACCATGTCACATAATGCGGTGTCGCACTGACGCCGCATTAACCGCTTACATATACCTTCATTGCAATTCGCATCAATGTCCCCATATCCTTATTAATCCATTATTTTGAGAAGCTTTCTCATTAATTTGTTCGGGAGCGTCGTTTACTGTCGAATATGCCAGCAGATATGTGGTTTTATCGTGCCGCAGGGTTTCCCTGCCACGATGGGAAATGCTAACTTAATGGTTAGGGACGCCACGCATTGGCATAATTCATCCGATTAACTCGGCATCGCGGGAAAGAATGTGAAATATTTGCTGATTTTTTTGTTGGTTCTGGTGATTTTCGTGATTTCTGTCACGTTGGGCGCGCATAACGATCAGGTTGTGAGTTTTAACTACCTGGTTGCGCAGGGCGACTATCGCGTATCGACCCTGTTGGCGGCGTTGTTTGGTGCTGGTTTTGTTCTCGGTTGGGTCATTTGTGGCCTGTTTTATTTGCGCACCCGTATTGCATTGGGGCGGGCCGAACGCAAAATCAAAAGGCTGGAACTGCAGCTTGAACAACCTGCTGAGCCGGTAGCTCAGCCCGTTGTCAGCAAGGAATAATCTTCTATGTTAGAGCTGCTGTTTCTGTTGCTGCCCGTGGCTGCCGCGTACGGTTGGTACATGGGGCGCAGAAGTGCTCAACAGGATAAACAACAGGAAGCCAACCGTCTGTCGCGCGAGTACGTGGCTGGGGTTAACTTCCTGCTCTCCAATCAGCAAGATAAAGCGGTTGATCTGTTCCTTGATATGTTGAAAGAGGACAGTAACACCGTTGAAGCACACCTGACACTGGGTAACCTGTTCCGTTCGCGCGGTGAAGTAGACCGTGCCATCCGTATCCACCAAGCGCTGATGGAAAGCGCCTCTCTCACCTTCGAACAACGCCTGCTGGCTATTCAACAGTTGGGCCGCGACTACATGGCGGCCGGTATGTACGATCGCGCCGAAGACATGTTCGGCCAACTGGTCGGTGAAGAGGATTTTCGCCTCTCTGCGTTGCAGCAGTTGTTGGCGATCCATCAGGCGACCAGCGACTGGCTGAGCGCCATTGACGTGGCGGAAAAACTGGTCAAGTTGGGCAAAGACAAGCAACGTACCGAGATCGCACATTTCTATTGCGAGCTGGCGCTGCAGGCCATGGGCAGCGACGATCTCGATAAAGCGATGGGCTTGCTGAAGCGGGCGGCCTCGGCTGACAAACAGTGTGCGCGCGTATCGATTATGGTTGGCCGCATTTATATGGCGCAGGGTGAATATGCCAAAGCGGTAGAGTCGTTACAGCGGGTGTTGAGCCAGGATAAAGAACTGGTTAGCGAAACCCTGCCGATGCTGCATGAGTGTTACCAACATTTGGAACAAAAGCAGGATTGGGCGGACTTCCTCAAGCGTTGCGTGGAAGAAAACACCGGCGCCACCGCCGAATTAATGCTGGCAGAGATTATTGAACAGCATGAAGGGCGTGACGTGGTGCAGGTGTATATCAACCGCCAGTTACAGCGCCATCCGACAATGAGAGTATTTTACCGCTTGATGGATTATCACCTGGCGGATGCGGAAGACGGGCGTGCAAAAGAGAGCCTGTTGCTGCTGCGGGATATGGTTGGGGAACAAATACGGACCAAGCCGCGTTACCGCTGCCATAAATGTGGTTTTACTGCACATTCCCTGTATTGGCATTGCCCGTCATGCCGAGCCTGGTCATCGGTTAAGCCTATCCGTGGGTTGGATGGGCAATAATGCACAATAAAAAACGGGGCTATTTAGCCCCGTTTTTTATTGTGCTGGTGCAGCTTTATTTTTTCTTGCTGGCTTTCACGCCACCTTTCAGTAACTGACGCAGTTTTTTCAATTCTTTCTGGTTCAAAGGTTGTTCGATTTCCTCTTCAATCCCCTGATTATCGATTTCGCCATGGTGTAACTCCGGCGATTTCTTAGCGGCTTTTTCTGCTTTAGCCGGTAAGTCGAAGCTGTGTTCAAGGCGTTGACAAACCTCAGCGCTCAAAGAAAGTTGGTTATCGGCGGCAATGGCACGAATTTTTTCTTTGAGTTCCAGAGGGATTTTAATCGTTAGTGTAGATATCTCGCTCATTTTGAAGCCTTTATGCGGGAAGATTGCCTTCAAGCTAAGCCAGTCATGAGTGAGTGTCTAGTGTGTAATAAAAATTTAATATTTCTGTAACACTGAGGAGGGGAAATAACGCGCGATATTGAAGGGATAAAGCGGTAGAGCCCGGTAGACCGGGCCCCATACTGAAGTGCTTATTTATAGATAACCGCAGTGCCACTCAGCATGTTATTACCGCCGGCAGAAATGATGCGATAACTGCTTGCACCTTGCGCATCGGCTTTAGCGGCCAACTTGGCTTCCAGGCTGCTCAGCGTCGTAGCATGACCGGCAGAAACAACACCGGAAGCGGTCAGGCTGGTTGCCTGTTGCATATCCACCGGCTCAGCGGCCAGAGTGGCAAAAGAGGTCATAGCGACAACTGCGGCTGCTGCAAAATATTTGATGCTTTTCATATGAGACTCCAGTCTGTTTAATTAGGTTGGAAGGCGTTCGCTTCCGATGTGTTGAATAATAAAGCATCTGATTGGATTTAAAATCTGATAATGCTGAGCATCTTGTTCAAATTATATGAATGATAATTTACGCATCTTTACGGCGGTTTACATCAGCTGGGTTAAGGACGTCGGGGTGATATTGACGCTTGATGACGTATCAACGACTAACATTACTTAACGGCAGGGCGCGCTGTGGCTGGGATTTCTGTCGACTGACATGTAGAATGCGGCGTCAGTTTGGTAGGTTGTTGCCTATTTACGTCCATTTTACAGAAGGTAGAAGAAATGAAGTCTGAAAATAACATCAATAACAATGACTTAAAATCATCTCCGATTATCGTGGCGCTGGACTACGCAGATATTGGTGCTGCGCTGGCATTTGCTGATCGCATCGATCCACGAGACTGCCGGTTAAAAGTGGGCAAGGAAATGTTCACCCTGTTTGGGCCACAAGTCGTACGCGAGTTGCACGACCGCGGATTCGAGGTATTCCTGGATTTGAAATTCCACGATATTCCGAATACCACAGCCCATGCCGTAGCCGCAGCTGCCGAGCTGGGTGTCTGGATGGTGAATGTCCACGCCAGCGGCGGTGCACGTATGATGACAGCCGCGAAAGAAGCGTTGCTGCCTTACGGTGCCCAGGCACCGTTGTTGATTGCGGTTACTGTACTTACCAGCATGGAAGCAGAAGATCTGCAGGCTATCGGTATCGATCTTTCACCCGCTGAGCACGCGGAACGGCTTGCACGTCTGACCCGTGATTGTGGATTGGACGGCGTAGTGTGTTCGGCACATGAGGCTGAGCGTCTGAAAGCGGCGTGTGGTCAACAGTTCCAATTGGTCACGCCAGGCATTCGCCCGGAGGGCAGCGCCGCGGGCGATCAACGTCGTATCATGACCCCTGTACAGGCGCAGGCGGCTGGTGTCGATTATATGGTTATTGGGCGTCCGATCACCCAATCAGCCGATCCTGCCGCCACATTGAGCGCCATTCGCTCCTCACTGGCTTGAGGAAAAGATCATGAGTGATGATAACAGCCGGCTGGTCTATTCCACCGACACAGGGCGCATCAAGCAGGAAGAGAGTAAACCGCAGCGCGAAAAGGGCGACGGTATCGTGCGTATTCAACGCCAGACCAGCGGGCGAAAAGGTAAGGGTGTGTGTCTTATCTCGGGTGTGGATTTGGACGATGCAGCCTTGGATAAATTAGCCGCCGAGTTGAAGAAAAAGTGCGGTTGCGGCGGGTCAGTCAAGGATGGCGTCATTGAAATCCAAGGCGATAAGCGCGATTTGCTTAAACAGCTGCTGGAAGGCAAAGGAATGAAGGTCAAGCTGGCAGGCGGTTAACTGCATCTGGCGAACGGCCATGCCGCGATACCACACTGCGGCATGGCTTAAGGGTACTGCTGCCGGGCCTGAGCCCACTGATGGTAATATGCCATCGAATGAAGATAAAACAGACCTGAAATAATCTTTATTATGGCTAATACGTCAAAGCAAAAATGCTTTTGCCAGCCTGTCGGCAGAGGTATCTGTAGAACGGTCAGTCAGATTATTTACCCACCTGATGACCAATGATCCCCCCAACGGCGGCCCCGCCGAGCGTACCCAGTGCGCTACCATCGGTCAACACTGCACCGCCTACTGCCCCCGCGCCAGCACCAATAGCGGTGTTGCGGTCACGTTTGGACATGTTGGAACAAGCGCTGAGTGAAAACGCTAGCGTAAGCGCCAAAGCGGCGGTGGCGAAACGTTTATTGATAATCATCATAATGACTTCTCCTTAGCATTGGCTATATGGGAGTGCCTCTTAAGTATAGGCATGAACCCCGAATTCGGCCTGCTATTGGCTCCCATAGAGTATCGATATAAAAAATGGCATTTTTTGTTAAAGGCAGAATAATTAAAAGGCCAAATGTACAACTTCTGCCCATATTCACTATAAGCATCTGGTAAGTAATAAACAGGTAAATAGTCTTAAAGTCCGTTCTCCTGTTATGTACAGGCGATTCACCCTTTCTCTCGCAAATATTCGTTTCCAGCAGAAGCCTGCGTGGTCTTTAGCGATTTGCACCATACCTCCCTGGGGACGGGCTGCTGACAATAGGCTCAACACGCCTAATTGAGAAAGATAAATGCTTAACGAGCTCAAACAGCACGTATTCGAAGCCAACCTGGCACTGCCGCGCCATCACCTGGTGACGTTCACCTGGGGTAATGTCAGCGCTGTCGATCGCCGGGAGGGTCTGATGGTGATCAAACCCTCGGGAGTGGAATATGCGGCGATGACCCGTGACGACATGGTGGTGGTAGAGTTGGAAACGGGGAAAGTGGTGGAGGGTGAAAAAAAACCGTCCTCAGATAGCGATACACACCGCGTGCTTTATCTTGAGTTTGGGTCAGCGGGTGGGATTGTCCACACCCATTCGCGTCATGCGACTATTTGGGCGCAGGCAGGCCTGGATATTCCTGCCTGGGGCACCACACATGCGGATTATTTTTACGGTGACATTCCCTGTACCCGACAGATGCGGGATGCAGAGATTAACGGTCGGTATGAGTGGGAGACTGGCAGGGTGATTGTCGAAACCTTTGGCGACCGTCGGTTGGATCCGGCTAAAGTCCCGGCTGTGCTGGTTCATTCACATGGCCCCTTTACCTGGGGAAGAGATGCGGAGAATGCGGTGCATAACGCGGTGGTGCTTGAAGAGATTGCCTATATGGGGATTTTCTCACGCCAGCTGATGCCGGGGCTGGGGAACATGCAGCAAACTCTGCTGGACAAGCATTACCTGCGCAAGCACGGCAAAAATGCCTACTACGGTCAGTAACATTAAGGAGGGCAGCGAACGGGCGGCCCTCACTGCTGTTTGAACGGCTAATCGTTCACCATATCCAAGCGTATTCCCTGACGTTTCAACTGATGCTGATACTCCAACGCCAACCGTGAGTCGGTGATCACCCGATGAACCTCACCCTGTTGTGCTAATGGGTTGGGCTGGATTTGACCAAACTTGGAGGAGTCTGTCAGAACAATATTCTCGACACCCTTAGCCAACACCGCGTTGACCACATCGGCACGCATCATATCGCGCCCAGTAAACCCGGTCTCTGCGTGGTAACCGTCTATGCCAATAAACGCTTTACTGAAATGAACTTGTTGAATGCACTGACGGGTCAACGGACCGACGACGGTTTCGCTTTTTTTCTGATATAAACCACCCAGCACGATCACTTCGCAGTCGGTTTCTTTCAGCAGATTGGCGATATAATGACTGACGGTGATCAGTGTGATGCGTTTACGCTCGGCAATATAGCGAGCCAACAATGCGTTGGTACTGCCGCTTTCGATAAAGATGGTTTCATCGTCATTCACCAGCGAAGCAGCATACTGCGCCAACTTCTGTTTGAGCGTAAAGTTGGACATCATCCGCGCGTCGACGTCGTCGCTTTCCAATGCCAATGCGGAACCATGTACCCGCTTCAAATAGCTGCGTTTTTCCAGCAAATTCAGATCCTGACGTATCGTCACTTCTGAAACCTGGGTGGCAGCGGCCAAATCGCTGACGCTGATGCGCCGGCGATCGTTAACCAATTGCAATATTGTCTGTTGTCTTGAATTCATATCAACCTGATGTGCGGCCACCAATGTGCAGCCGCTAATATTTATTGTTTAAATAGTATGTTCTGTTCGCGCAATAATATCATCCTGCGCGTCAGGGGATAATGCGGTAAAGAAAGCGGAATATCCAGCAACGCGGACCACTAAATCACGATACTGGTCAGGATGTTGCTTCGCTTCAAGCAAAGTTTCCCGCGACACGATGTTGTACTGAACGTGCCAACCTCGGTATGTCTCAAAGAAGGTGCGCAGCATCAACATCAACTTTTCGCGATCGCGTGGATTTTCCAATGTCGCGGGGTTGAGTTTCTGGTTCAGCAGTACGCCACCAAGGATCGACGCGGTGGGTAATTTGGACAGTGAATTGAACACGGCGGTTGGGCCAAGATGATCGGTGCCGGAGGCAGGGCTGGCACCTTCCGCCAGCGGCGTATGTGCCTTGCGTCCGTCCGGTGTTGCCAGCGTCGCTGCGCCAAACGGCACATTGGCCGAAATGGATGATGTTCCGGCGTAGTAGGTGCCGCCAATCGGGCCACGACCAAAACGGGTGTTGTGGTATTGCTTCAATTCATCAATGTAAGTCTGATAGGCGCGCACCAACAGTTGGTCAACCTCATCCACGTCATTACCATATTTTGGCGCGGCGTTGAGCAGCCGCTGGCGTAGCTGTTCGCCACTCAACCCGTCGAAATCATTCTCTAGCGCCGTCGCTAACTGCTGTTGGCCGATCACGCCCTGTTCGAACACCAGCTTGCGAACCGCCGCCAGGCTATTGCCCAGGTTAGCGATACCGACTTGCAAACCTGAAACCCAATCGTATTTTGCACCGCCTTGCTTGATGCTTTTGCCCCGTTCGATGCAGTCATCCACCAGTGCCGAACAGAGAATATCGTGTGCGTTCTCTTCCAATACGCTATCGACCACGCACTCAATTTCAATCGATTTACGGGTGTAGTAACGAATTTGCTCGTCCCAGGCCCCCAACACCTGATCGAAATGGGTGAAGTTACCCTGCGACAGCGCAAGCGTCTGTGGCAGGAAAACCTTGCCAGAGGTGGCGTCGCGCCCCTGTTCTAACGCTGCCAGTAACACGCGTGCGAAGTTAATAAAACTCATGCCGGTACAGCGGTAACCCCATTTGCCGCCAACGGCAGTTTCGATACAGCCTATCGCCGCATAGTCATAGGCATCCTGCGGTTCTACACCCAACTTGATAAATTCGGGAATAACAATTTCATCGTTGTTGAACGCCGGCATGCCAAAACCACAACGAATCACCTGCACGCAAGCATCGAGAAAATCACGGCTCATTCCCGCGTGGTAACGCACACTGAGGTTCGGCTGGGTCGAGCGCAGGCGACCGCAGGATTCCAGGATGGTGTAAGACAAAGGATTGACGGCATCACAGGGTTTACCGTCGATAAGTTGTTGCCCACCGATGGTGACGTTTTGATACAGCGGGCTGCCTGCCGAGGCTTTGGAGTGGGTGCCAGAACGGATCTTGTTGATCTCCAGCAGTTTCAGCCAGCAGCTGTGCAGCATTTCAATGGCACGCTCACGCGGCAGAGTCTGCTCCAACTCGACATCGCGGCGATACCAAGGGTACAGATATTGGTCGAGACGGCCAAAGGACACCGAATGGCCGTTGGATTCAATTTGTAGCGTTAACTGAATGAAGTAGCACAACTGCAGGGCCTGCCAGAAAGTCTGCGGTGGTCGGTGGGCGATCAGCTCGCAGTTTTCTGCGATGGTCAGTAGCTCTTCCTGCCGCCAGTGACGGCTTTCTGCCTGTGCCATACTGCGGGCCAGTTCGGCAAAGCGCAGGATGTGGGCGCTCAGCGCCGTCAGGGTCAGGTCGATAGCCTTCAGGAATTGTTCCTGCTGTAACTCATGCCAGTCGGTGAGGTCAATTCGGCTGCGGCGCTCGTCTACCTTGTCACGCAACCCGTCGAGGCCTTTCTCTAACAGCAATGGGAAATTCACCGCCAGGTGGGCATCTCCCGAGGTCATATTGCCTTCGGCTTTGATGATGCCTGTGGCCAACAAGGTTTTTTGCTCATCGGTAAACATGCCATAGCAGCGGTCCTGTACCGTCTGGCCCCGCCACCATGGGCAAATTTGGTGCAGTACAGCCTTGTCCTCCTCACTAACGGAAAAACCGGCGCCGGGGCGATCGGCTAACTGGTCAATCTCGTCTTCGATCCAACTGACGGTATATTCCGGGAAGATCGGCGCGGCGCGCAATTTGCTGGCCTGGTTGCCGATAATCAGCTCATCATTGTCAATGCGCAGGGTACGTTTGGCCAGGTGGTTAGCGAGTGCCAGCGCCCGACGCACCGGCAAGGGTTTATCCAGGTGTTGTTGATAGGCTTCGGTGTAGTGCTGTGCGCGTTCGGTGCAAACAGGCGGTTTAACGATATGTATCAGCGCGTTCTTGTGGGCCAGGGTGCGTTCGGTCAGGGTGGTCAAGTCCAGAGTGGTCATGATGTTATCCTCGCAAAATAGCAGTCAGCCCTTTGGTTTCGGCGTACTGCTCGGCATAGGCCAGCAGTTCGGGGGCATCCAGTGGGGTTCGGGCAGCATGATAGGGTTCGCCGAGCAGGTGATATTTGTTGATGCCCAGTGTGTGGTACGGCAAAAAATGAATCTCTTTGACGCCGGCTTCATCGGCGGCGAAATCGACAATTGCGCGGACAGAGTGGCGATCGGCGTTAAACGCCGGGATCAGCGGTACGCGCACGACAGTTTGGGTGCCGTGCTCAGCCAGTCGACAAAAATTGTCCATCACCCGTTTGGCGGATCCGCCGGTCCACTGTTTAAAGCGCCGTTCATCGACGTGTTTCAAATCCGCCAGCATCAGGTCAAGCCAGGGGAGCGAGGGGGCGATGTACGACCAAGGGGTGTGCAAGCAGGACTCCACGGCGGTATGAATACCGGCTTCGCGTCCACGGCGCAGCAGTTCGGCCGCGACTGTCGGTTGCATAAAGGGTTCCCCACCGGACAGCGTCAGGCCGCCACCGGTCCGCAGATAAAAGGGGCGGTCGCGCAACACGTCGGCCATGATCTCGTCGATATTTATCGCGCTTCCGCACAGGCTGAGCGCGCCGGTTGGGCAATGGGCGGCCAATGCGGCATAATCTTCGTGATTGAGTCGTTCGCGTTGGATTACCAGATCGTCGTTTACTCGCTGGATTGCCTGCGGGTTCGCGTCACGGCACAACATGCATCCGCTCAGGCACTGGCGTGGGTCGAACAACAGATCGGCCTGTCGTGCACGGCTTTCCGGGTTTTGGCACCAGCGGCAACTCAGCGAGCAGCCCTTGAGAAAGACTACGCTGCGAATACCTGGGCCATCGTGGGTGGAATAGCGCTGCAGATTGAATATCACGAGTCACCTGTCATTCGGTTGCTTTTCTTATTTCATTAAAGTTGTTTCGAATGAAAGTTGATTTGATTTCGATCAAATATGAACGCATTGTATGTCCTACTATGATGAGAGTTTGAATTCGCCCACAGAAGATTCAGGAGTCCGTAATGGAGCTTTATCTCGATACCGCTGATGTAAATGCAGTCAAACGCCTGGCGCGCATCTTGCCATTGCATGGTGTCACCACCAATCCGAGCATTGTTGCCAAAGAAGGCAAACCCATTTGGGAAGTGTTGCCCGCGCTGCGTGATGCCCTGGGCGGCACCGGCAAGTTGTTTGCGCAAGTGATGGCCAACGATGCCGAGCGTATGGTGGCAGAAGCAGCATTGCTGCATCAGCGAGTCCCAGGGCTGGTGGTGAAAATACCCGCGACCGCAGAGGGGCTGGCAGCGATTAAAAAACTGACGTCCATGTCGATCCCCACGCTAGGGACGGCAGTGTATGGTGCAGGTCAGGGGTTGTTGGCGGCACTGGCTGGCGCCGAGTATGTTGCCCCTTATGTTAACCGTCTGGATGCCCAGGGCGGTGACGGCATCGAGATGGTTCATGAGCTGCAACAGCTGTTAACGCTGCATGCACCGAATGCACGGGTGCTGGCAGCCAGTTTTAAAACGCCGCGTCAGGCGCTGGAATGCTTGCTGGCGGGCTGTCAGGCCATCACGTTACCGGTTGACGTGGCAGAGCAATTTCTTGCGGCCCCAGCGGTTCAGGCGGCGGTAGAGAAATTCGAGCAGGACTGGCAGGGCGCGTTTGGAACAAACTTGCTGAACTGAGCCGTGTGAAATAAGCAAAGAAAAGGGCGCCGCAGCGCCCTGATTAACAAAACATTCATTCAGCCGTTCTCACGCAGAACGATCGGCGATTCGTGCGCAGTAGGCTGGTTGGCGTTCAGTGCACGGCGTATCACAAAGAAGGCGGAGACCAGCATGGTGACTGCCACCAGCATAAAGAAAGCGCACAGTGCGGCGTTAATCTGGTTGCTGAAAACGATAGTTTCCATATCCTTCAGCGTTTTCGCGGGCGCAATCAGCGTGCCTTGTTCAATGCCGTTAGAGAATTTCTTCGCCTGTGCCAGGAAGCCGATGCTTGGCTTCTCGTGGAAGATTTTTTGCCAGCCGGCGGTCATCGAGGTGATAAACAGCCAGACTGTCGGCAGGATTGTTACCCAGGCATAGCGCTGCTTTTTCATTTTGAACAGCACGACGGTACCCAGGATCAAGGCCATTGATGCCAGCATTTGGTTGCCGATGCCGAATAAAGGCCACAGCGTGTTGATACCACCGAGTGGGTCGACCACCCCCTGATAGACAAAGAACCCCCAACCCGCGACGGCAACGGTGGTACCGGCCAGGTTGCCGAACCACGAACGGTTGTTGGCCAGTCTTGGGATCGCAACACCCACCAAATCTTGCACCATGAAACGACAGGCACGGGTACCGGCATCGACGGCGGTCAGAATAAACAGCGCTTCGAACAGAATGGCGAAGTGGTACCAGAACGCCATCATTGCGCGGCTGTTAAACACCTCAGTAATGATGTGTGCCATCCCCACGGCAAAGGTCGGTGCGCCACCGGCACGAGACAAGATTGAATGCTCCCCGACGTCTTTGGCAATCAGCGTCAGCGTTTCTGGGGTAATCATAAAGCCCCAGCTATTAATCACCTGCGAGGCATTCTCCACCGTGGTGCCGATCAGCGCTGCCGGGGAGTTCATAGCGAAGTAAACACCGGGGTCGATGACCGAGGCGCAGATCAGCGCCATGATGGCCACGAAAGACTCCATCAGCATTGCGCCGTAGCCGATAAAGCGAATGTGACTTTCGCGCTCTACCAGTTTTGGTGTCGTGCCGCTGGACACCAACGCATGGAAGCCAGAGATTGAACCACAGGCGATGGTGATAAACAGGAATGGGAACAGTGAACCCGCGAACACAGGGCCGCTACCGTCGATAAAGCGTGATACTGCGGGCATTTTCATTTCCGGCATGGCAAAGACGATGCCAACTGCCAGCCCAATGATGACGCCAATCTTCATAAAGGTGGACAGGTAATCACGCGGCGCCAGCAGCAACCATACCGGCAGTACCGAGGCAACGAAGCCATAAACCACCAGCACCCAGGTCAGCGTGGTGCCGTGCAGCGTGAAGAATGGACCCCAGTAGGGATCTTGTGCCACATTGCCGCCGTAAATAATCGCCAGCAGCATCAGTGCAAAGCCGATCACCGATATTTCGGCGATTTTACCTGGCCGGATGAAACGCATATACACGCCCATAAATAGCGCGATGGGAATCGTCGCGGCGATGGTGAACAAGCCCCATGGGCTGTCTGCCAGGGCTTTTACCACCACCAATGCCAATGCAGACAGGATGATAATCATCACGCCCAGTGCACCGAGCATGGTGATCACTCCCGCGAAGGCCCCAAGTTCTTGCTTGGCCATTTCCCCGAGCGAACGACCGTCGCGGCGGGTAGATATAAACAGAATCAGGAAGTCCTGCACGGCACCGGCCAACATCACCCCGACCAAGATCCAGATGGTTCCGGGCAAAAAGCCCATTTGCGCCGCCAAAATCGGACCCACCAATGGCCCAGCCCCGGCGATAGCAGCAAAGTGGTGACCAAATAGCACCCATTTGTTGGTGGGGACGTAATCGAGTCCGTCGTTATGACGTTCAGCCGGTGTCATGCGGCGATCGTCGAGCTCAAATACTTTCTTGGCAATAAACAGGCTATAGAAGCGATAAGCGATGCTGTAACAGGCGATCGCCGCTACTACCAACCAAACCGCATTGACATGTTCCCCGCGGCTGAGTGCCAGCATGGCGAAGGCAAATGCACCGACCAACGCCACCACCAGCCAGATGATCCCGGACTTGACGTTTTTCATGTTCAACAACTCCTTGGTGTGCAGAAATAAAAGGCGTGTTCTTATGGAGACTAGGTACAGATTAAAAGTAGGAGTTTTGCGCGTGAAGAACAGCAGGTCGGATGAGAAATGTGAAGCAGATTGAGTAATGGCGTAAAAACAATGTGATGAAGTTGTGGCGCGACCCGGTCCTGCAATAAAAAAGGCGACGCTGTAGCATCGCCTGGTAGCTATTTACACCCAGGTTTAAATTATCCAATAACTGACACCCAGCACGATGCCGTTCATGGATATATGTAGACTGATGGGCATTAACAGACCGTTTGATTTGACCCTGGCGACTATCAGCGTCAATGAAACACAAAACAGAATGAGTAGCATGCGCGCATCCGCATATTGTGTATGCAGTAAGGCAAAAAGAATCGATGTCACTATCGCTGCCCCGATTTTACCGCCGGCAAACCAGGTTTGAAATGCGCCATAAAGGCAGCCTCTAAAGACGATTTCTTCATAAATGGGGGCGAGGATGATCAGGGTGAGCTGCACCAAGAAAAACACGTTACCTTGGCGTGAAACCTGTTCAATGACCCAGCTTTCCGTTTTGGTTATGCCAAGTAAAGGTGGTGCAATAAATTGCAATGCCAAAATGATCAATAGAAAACCAAAGAATGAAGCGGGTTTGAAATTACCGGCACCAAAAGAAGGGCGGTTTTTATAAAATTTCAGGTATAGCGGAACGATAACGACAAACTCAATCACCAGTAATATAGGGACCAGCCATCCCTCGGCTTGCAGTTTTTCCCTGTTGGGGAAGAGCAGTGGTAGAAATGTCAGGGCTACCATCAACAAAAACGTGGAAAAGAACCCTTTGGTTTCCCTGTGTCGTGCGATTTCCTTATCCCAATCGGTCATTTTTATAATCCTTTATATTTTAAGTGATAATTGCTGTTATCCATGTGTTATCAGGCTCTGCCCGTGCAGGCAGGTCTACCTGTTCCCGGTCGATGACTGCATCACATGGCAAAAAAAAACACCGGAGGCTTACCTGCCGGTGTTTGTCTTGTGTGAGCGCTATCTCACGAGGTTATGCCGCCGGTCTGGCGATGACGCTGCGGGTTTCCATACGCACTTCGGCAATGGTGACTTGCAGGCTATCACCTTGGCGGTAGACAACTTCACCTTTGATTTGGACCGTGCCGGTTTCCTGGCTGCAGACCATTTCGTCACGCACCGCGTGAATAAACGGTGCTGGGATGAAGGCCACTGCGCCATTGTCCAGCAAACGTACCCGCAGACCGCCACGCGTTACGTCGATGATTTCTGCGTTGAAGCGCTCATCGGTACCGGCTTTGTCTTTCAGGTAACGTGCATACAACCAGTCACCCACGTCACGTTCCGCCATGCGGTTCAGACGACGGCGTTCAGCCAGTTGAATGGTCACTTCATCTTGCGGTTTTTCGGCGGGCTGGCCGGTGATAACCGCTTTCAGCAGACGGTGGTTAACCATGTCACCGTATTTACGAATCGGTGAGGTCCAGGTCGCGTAGGCTTCCAGCCCCAGGCCGAAGTGCGGGCCCGGTGTCGTGCTGATCTCGGCGTAGGTCTGGGAGCGTCGGATACGGCTGTCGAGGAATTGGGTCGGCTGTGCATCCAGATGGCGGCGCAGTTCGCAGAACCCCTCTAACGTCAGCAGCTTCTCGGCTTCAGCTTCTACCCCGTTGGCTTGCAGAACGGTAACCGCTTGTTCAACCAGCAGCGGGTCGAAACCGGTATGCACGTTGTAAATACCGAAGCCCAGACGGTCGCGCAGTACGATAGCGGCGCAGACGTTGGAAGCGATCATGCACTCTTCAACGATACGGTTGGCGCTACGGCGTTGTTCAGTCACGATCTCCAACACTTCGCCTTTCTCGCCTAATACAAAGCGGTAATCAGGGCGATCTTTAAACACCAACGCATGCTGGTGGCGCCATGCATTACGGGCATCACACACACGCTTGAGCAGCGTGATTTGTTGTGCAATGTCATCGCTTGGCGGCTGCCAGCCGGCAATGTCTTCCAGCCAGTCGGACACTTCGTCGTAAACCAGCTTGGCTTTAGACTCGATCTCAGCGGCAAAGAAGCGCATGTCATCGGCCAACGCGCCGTCGGCACCGATGGTTACGCGGCAAGCCAACACGTGGCGGCGCTGGTTAGGGCGCAGTGAACACAGGTTGTCTGACAGATCGCGCGGCAACATAGGGATGTTGAAGCCCGGAAGATAGTTGGTGAAAGCACGCTTGCGGGCGATTTCATCCAGCTCGCTGCCCTGTTCGACGTAAGCGGTCGGATCGGCAATGGCGATGGTCAACTGCAGCGTGCCGTCGCCGTTGTCCTGCACAAACAACGCATCGTCCATATCTTCGGTGCTGGCGCTGTCAATGGTGACAAAATTCAACGCGGTCAGATCTTCACGTGGCAAAGAGGCGTCCGGCTCGCGGGTAGCGATCATTTCCGGTGCTTCTTTTTCCAGATTGTGACGGGCGAGGGTAACCCACCACGGCGCAAGGTGATCTTCGCCATCGGTAATGAATTGGGTCAGATCGGCGTTGAAGCCGCGATCGCCTTTCAGCGGGTGGCGACACATTTCTGCGACCGCCCAATCGCCAGCCTGGAAGTCGTGGTTCAAACCACGCACAGGACGACACTGAATCGCGTCTTTCAGCAACGGATGATCGGGCACGATGGACAAACGGTCATCGCGCTTTTGCACACGGCCGACGAAGCGCGACAAGAAAGGCTCGATCAGGGTTTCCGGCTCGGCGATTTCGCGTTCTTTCTCGGTATGCAGCGTCGCGGTCACTCGGTCACCGTGCATCACTTTCTTCATGTACGGGGGTGGAATGAAATAGCTCTTCTGACCGTCTACCTCAAGAAAGCCAAAGCCTTTCTCAGTCCCTTTTACTACGCCTTCAACGCGCGGGGTCTGAGAGTGAAGTTGCTGTTTAAGCTGCGCCAGCAGCGGGTTATCTTGAAACATATCGTCCAGTGAATGGGTTGTGAGTGGCAAGATTTGCGGCTGACAGTTTTACGCGAATCACCCGCTGCGGGCAAGCCTAACGTCACGGTTTTCCTGCGTTGGGGCGCGATTTTGCGGAATATTGAGTATTCAAAAGGCAGGAATAAAACCCCGGCTTGAGACGCCGGGGGAAACGAGGGGCAGATCAGTCCTGTAGCGGTGAGGGCTGCAGAATTTCAATCCAGTAGTCATCGGGATCTTTGATAAAGGCCACGTAATTCATACGACCTTCATGCAGACGTTTCTGGAACGTCACGCCAAGCCGTTCAAAACGGTCGCAGGCAGCACGCACGTCCGGCACGGTCACACAGAGGTGGCCAAAGCCACGCGGCTCGCTGTTGCCGTTGTGGTAATGAAAATCGGCTTGCTGTTCGGTACCGTGGTTATGGGTCAGCTCCAGAATGCCCGGTTGGTTCAGTGCCCAGCGTTTACGGGCATCGTCATCCTGTGGGATCTGGTCACGCGGGCTGCGGGTCAGGTAGCAAATGGTAAACGCAGCTTCGTTGAAGGTTTCCAGATACACCGGGGTAAAGCCCAGCACGCGGGTATAGAAATCCAGCGCTTTGGTTAAGTCCTTCACACGGATCATGGTGTGGTTGAACACGTAGCCGTCGGTGGCCGTTTCCGGTTGTGCGGTCACGCCCGGCAGCGTCAGTAAATCATTCAGTGGCATAGGGATCCCTCTTAGGTTGTTGATACGACTCTAGGGTAAATTAATGCTAATCTAAAGTGATTGTTTTTAACCAAAACACTCATTAAAAGTGAATGCTTCATGAAGCTGAGCCAGCTTAAATTTTTCTGCGCCGTGGTTGAACATAAAACCATTGCCGCCGCTGCACGGGAATTGCACTGTGTGCCTTCCAACGTGACATTACGCATCAAAGAGCTGGAGGATTCACTTGGCGGTGAGCTGTTCTTCCGCGATAAAAATCGGCTGTATGTGACACCCAAAGGCCGGTTGTTCTATCAGCAGGCAGGCGAAATTCTGGCTCTGGCGTCACGCAGTCAACATCTGTTCGCCGGCCGGCAGCCGCAGGGTTTGCTGAATCTTGGGGCACTGGACTTTTCGCTGATCAGCCATTTACCTGACCGTATTGCCCACTTGCGCCGCAGCCAACCGCAAATGCAGGTCAATGTGCTGAGCCGGGACTCGTTGGTGCTGGAGCGGATGCTGATTGACAGTGAGCTCGATCTGGCGCTGACAGACGGCCCCATAGAACACCCACTGCTGGCCAGCCGTGTGGCATTTGATGAACGTCTGGTGCTGCTGATACCGGCATCCGTAACGCAGTTAGACGCTGCAACTTTGGCGCAGTTGGAGTTTTATACCTTCAGTCGCGAGTGCTCTTTCCGTCTAAAAATAGATCACTGGCTAGCCTCACGGCAACTGAAGCCGCGTATGGCGCTGGAGATGGAGTCATACACGTCGATGGCGGCCTGCGTAAAAGCGGGCTGCGGCGTGGCCTGCATTCCAGGATCGTTGCTGCCGATGATTTTGCCGTCGCAGGCGCTGAACGTTGTGGAGATGGGGGCGGAAGGGGTGAGCAATCTGTACTTTGTATGGCGCCGCCATCAACTCTCTGAGGAGTTGCAGACGGCTATCGATCTATTAGTGCGCCCGGCGTAAACCGGGCGCAGCAGATCAGGCAATGCGTAACGTGGGCTGTGCGACGCAACGACGGATAGCGACCGGTATTGACTTGGACGTCGGTGTGCCGGTGCCATCACCAAAACTGGCCAGCGGTACCAGCGGGTTGGTTTCGGGGTAGTAGGCGGCCAAATTACCGCGCGGGATATCGTAGCTCACCAGCTTGAAACCACTGACCTTGCGGGTTATACCGTCATTCCACAGGGTTTCGATCTCAACTAATTCACCGTCTTGCATATCCAGTGCGGCCAGGTCTTCAGGATGAATAAACAACACCTCTCGCTGGCCATACACGCCACGATAGCGATCATCCAACCCGTAGATAGTGGTGTTGTACTGATCGTGTGAGCGCAAGGTTTGCAGCGTGAAGGGCGCCTGACGGCCATCCAGTTGCGGGAACAAACTGTCCGGTAACGGTGCCGAGCCGAACTCTGCTTTACCACTGGGGGTGGCGAAGCGAAGTTCTGCGGCAGCGTTGCCCAGATAGAAACCGCCGGGCTGATCACAGCGACGATTGAAATCCTCAAAACCAGGGATCGTGGCGGCGATATGATCGCGAATCAATGAGTAGTCATCTGCCAGTTCCAGCCAGTCGAGCTGTTGGTTGCCCAATACGGCATCAGCGATACCGCAGACTATTGCCGTTTCAGAGCGTTGTGTTTCTGCTAGCGGCTTGCCGACGCCTTCAGAGGCATGCACCATGCTGAAGGAGTCTTCGACCGTGATGTATTGCGGGCCGCTGGCCTGCAGGTCCTGTTCTGTCCGGCCCAGCGTAGGCAAGATCAGGGCGTCTTTGCCAGTCACCAGATGGCTACGGTTGAGTTTGGTGCTGATATGCACCGTCAGGTCACAACAGCGTAAGGCACGTGCGGTGCGTTCGGTATCGGGTGCCGCAGCGGCTAGATTACCGCCCAGCGCCAACAATACCTTAACGTCGCCGCGCAGCATCGCTTCGATGGCCTCGACGGTGTTATGGCCCTGTTCACGGCGTGGCGAGAAGTTAAAGTGTTTCTCCAGGCTGTCGAGCAGGGCTTTAGGGGATTTCTCATCGATGCCCATAGTCCGGTTGCCTTGCACATTACTGTGACCACGCACTGGGCACAGTCCGGCACCGGGTTTGCCCAATTGACCGAACAGCAGCTGCAAGTTGGTGATTTCACGCACCGTTGGCACAGAGTGTTTATGCTGTGTCACGCCCATCGCCCAGGTGCAGATCACGCGCTCAGCCCCCTGATAAATGGCAGCAGCCTGGCGCAACTGCGCCTCGCTCAGGCCGGACTGATGGGTGATCTGATCCCAAGTGGTGGCGTCGACCTGTGCCAAATAGCGCTCTACACCGACACTGTGCTGCTCGATAAAGGCTAAATCGAACAGGCCGGGCTCACCGGCGGCCAAACGCTGGCGGTGACCTTCCAACAGGGCTTTCACCATGCCGCGCACCGCCGCCATATCGCCACCGAGATTAGGCTGGAAGTAGGCAGAACTGATCGGTGATGACTTAGGTGTCAGCATTTGAATGGGGCTTTGCGGGTCGGCAAAGCGTTCAAGCCCACGCTCGCGCAGCGTGTTAAAACTGACGATACGGGCCCCGCGACTGGCGGCGTTTTTCAGGCTGTGCAGCATGCGCGGGTGATTGGTGCCGGGATTTTGACCAAACACGAAAATCGCATCGGCTTTTTCAAAGTCATCCATACGGATGGTGCCTTTACCGACGCCGATGCTCTGTTTTAGCCCCACGCCGCTGGCTTCGTGGCACATATTGGAGCAGTCAGGGAAATTACTGGTGCCGAGCATGCGACCGAACAATTGATACAGATATGAAGCTTCGTTACTGGCACGGCCCGACGTATAGAGTTCAATCTGGTTTGGATTGTCCATGCTGTTGATGTGCTTGGCGATTAACGCCAGCGCATCCGGCCACGCGATCGGTTCATAATGATCGGTTTCGGCGTTATAGCGCATCGGGTGGGTGAGTCGCCCCTGATACTCCAGGAAATAGTCACTTTGCTGGAGCAAGGTACTGACGCTATGGGCAGCGAAAAACTCAGGTTCAACCGCATTACGTGTGGCTTCCCAACTGACGGCCTTCGCGCCGTTTTCGCAGAAACTGAAGGTGCTGTGATTGTCGTCGCCCCAGGCGCAGCCCGGGCAGTCGAAACCGCGCGCTTTATTCACACGCATCAGATTACGCAGGTTTTTCAGCGTCTGTTTGCTGTCGAGTACATAGCGAGTGGTGGCTTCGAGTGAACCCCAGCCGCCCGCCGCGCCGGTATAAGGCTTTATTGACGGTTTGAATTTCATATTGGTCTTCGCAGGTGGTTGTAGCTAAAAAGTGAACGCTTTTTTAAGCGTTTTCAGTGTTTATGTCACAAGTTTAGGAGGGTGAGGCACGGGCGTCTAATCGAATAGGACTATGGCGGCATAGAGCAAGTCTATCGCGTAGAAATGATTAACATACAAATCGTTGCATAATGACACCCGCTGAAAAAGAGTATTGATTCCGCTTTACCTCCGATTAATGCAGTCTATGCCTCAGATTATATTGGTATTTTATTTAGCCCCCAGGGCCTGAGGAACAGTGATTGAAGCATTTAACATTGGCGGTGATAACCGGTATTTTGCTGCCGTTGGCAGCTCAGGCGACAGATGCCCCCCTTAACTTTCCACTCAATACGCCGCCAGCGATAGACGCCGCCTCTTACGTATTGATGGACTATACCACCGGCCAGGTGCTGGCTGAGGCAAACGCAGATGAACGTCGTAATCCGGCCAGTCTGACCAAACTGATGACTGGGTTGGTGATTGATCATGCGCTCGACCAACACAAAATCGGTCTGGATGACGTGGTGACGGTGGGTAAAGACGCTTGGGCGGCGGGGAATCCGGTATTCAAGGGATCATCGCTGATGTTCCTGAAGCCAGGTGACAGGGTCACGGTTCGCGATCTCAGTAGAGGCATTATCATTGACTCCGGCAACGACGCCTGCGTGGCGATGGCCGATTATGTCGCGGGCAGCCAGGCGGCGTTCGTGAAGCTGATGAATGAAAAGAGCACCCAGCTTGGCCTGCAAAATACGCATTTCGAAACGGTCCACGGCTTGGACGCCCCGGGCCAGTTCACCACCGCCGGTGATTTGGCCGTAATTTCACGCGCCATCATCATGAGTGAACCGGCGGAATATCATATCTACAGCGAAAAATCGCTGACCTGGAATGGCATCACCCAGCAGAACCGCAACGGGTTGCTGTGGGATAAAGCATTGCAGGTAGACGGGCTGAAAACCGGTCATACCGAATCTGCCGGTTTTAATATTATTGCTTCAGCGACTGAGGGTGACCGCCGGTTGATTGCGGTGGTGATGGGCGGTAAAAGCGCGAAAGGGCGCGAAGAGCAGGCCCGCAAATTGCTGACCTGGGGCCTGCGTGATTTTGCCACGGTCCATCTTTTCAGCGCTGGGCAACGTTTGGGGCAGGAAAAGGTGTGGTATGGCGATCGCCATGAGGTCGCCGTGGGTAGCGCGCAGGATCAATACATTAGCCTGCCGAAAACGGAGGCGAACAAGCTGAAGGCGCAATATGTGGTGACTGCAACGCGCCTGGATGCACCACTGGAACCAGGGCAGCCGGTGGGTGAAATTCGCATCAGTGACAACGGTAACCTGTTGAAGACGTTACCGCTGGTGGCGTTGCAACAGATCAAACAAGGCGGCATGTTCTCGCGACTGATGGATGCGGTAAAACTGAAAATCTGATGCTTGGGGCGCTGGGCGCGGCGCCCGAAATTCTGTAGCAATGATATACTCAAGCCAGTCGTGATTCACTGAGCCGTTTTATGGATATTAAGCAACTGATCTACCTGTGTAATCTTGAGCGTGAACGCCACTTTGGCCGCGCGGCGGAGGCCAGCTTTGTCAGCCAGCCGACGTTATCTATGCGGCTGAAAAATTTGGAAAAAGAGCTTGGCGTGGCGTTGATCAACCGTGGTAACAACTTCGAAGGTTTCACTGCCGAAGGAGAGCGGGTGCTGTCGTGGGCGCGTGAGATTGTATCGGTTTATCAGGGGTTGAAACTGGAGGTGGAGTCGCTTAAGCACGGCCTGAACGGCACGTTGCGGATCGGTGCTGTACCGCAATGCAGTATATCCTTGGCGCAAATGCTAAAGGCGGTCAGCGAGCGATTTCCCCAATTAGATTACCGGGTCTCGGTGTTGAGCGCCGATCAGCTACTCGAAGCGCTGACGGCGCATACTGTCGATATCGGTATCGGTTTCTTTGAACTGTCCACGTTGCAAGAGCTGCACTTTCAGTCGCAGCCCTTGGCGGACGCTGGCGTTGAGTTGGTTTTCCACCCTGAACACTTTCCCGAATTAGTCGGCGACGCGCCACTGACGTTGGAGGACGTGGCTGCATTGCCACTGTGCCTGGCGGAACCGACGCGTTACTTCCGTCGTTACCTCGATCAAAACTTTCGCGAGGCCGGTTTGACGCTGCATGTTCGTATGGAAACTACGTCGATATTCCAGTTACTGCAGGGGATTTTTGTCGGGTTGGGCTGTGGGTTATTCCCGCCTGGCAACCTGTTGCCGACCATGATGCCTGAGTTGCATCACCGGCCGGTCGCTATCGCTGCCATGCCGCGCCATGCCGCAGTTGTTGTTGCTGAGCCTGGGCGTGCATCACCGTTGGCGCAGCACTTCTTTGATGCTGCGCGCGGCTGGTTGTTACGATAACGCTTCCGCTTGGCTTTCGCTGACACCCTGTGTGTCGCCAAGGGTTTGGCGTAAACGGTTTTCCCAGGCGTAGAGTGCGCCAGTCAGAATGACGTCCAAGGCCTGTGCCTGGTTCAGGCCGCTGTTAAACAACGGCTGTACGCTGCGTGGAGTGAATTTTTCCGGCGTGCGGGTCAGGTCTGTGACAACACCGATCACCGCATGAGAGACGGGATTATTCACACTTACCAGCCCGTGGTGAATGCTGGCAAAGAGCGCATTCGTCAGCGAGTCGTCCTGGATATCCTGTGCCACGGTTGAGGCGCAGTAACGACTGCCGTTAATACGAGAAACCGCCAGTGTTGCCAGCGCTTTCAACCGCCCGGATAAGCCGTACCCGTCAGCATTAATGCTGTTAAATACGCCATTGCGTTCACGTAGCGCTGGGGCATCGTGGGCCAGCAACAGGTAATATGATTCGCTGCGGGCATCGGGGTGGCTCTGATCAAGTACGTCTAATTGCTCCGCGCGAGCGCTGTCCAATTCAACAACCGATAACCGGGATTGCCACCTCAGTTCTTCTTCCGTGAATTCTATCCCTGCTGCATCGTCTATCTTGGGGAAGCCCGGAACCACGCCTGCCGGCCGCCCAGCTAATGCGGCCACACCCGCAACCACTCTTGCCTGATAACTGACAAAACCGATGATTTGCGAAAACGTCACGATATCCGCCGGACTCAGCCCGACGTCACTCAACTGTTGCAGCGCCTTACGGCAAATCAACGTTGGTTGTGTGGCAAGCTGGCGTGCATATTGAGTGATTTGTGCGAGACGGATATTACTTTCACGTGAGGCATCGGGACTGTAAAGCGGGGCAAGGCGGGCCGCGTAATGACTACAAAGAGACTGAACACCGGTGACCTGGGCTACGGTCAACGCGGTACTGAGGCGGTCATAGGGTGACAGTGTCACTGCTCGTGTTAACGCGACCCGATCGGGAAACAACACGTGGTAACTGGCAAGCGAGGCGTTGAATACGCCAGCCCGGGCAGTGAGTGCGGTGTTCAGCGCTTCGTCGGCAAAGGCACCCAGCCCGAGTAAGAACCGGTCGCGAGTACCTGCCGCCTGCGGCTCCAGTGGTTGCTCCCCGCGTACGCTGCTTTGGGTTTCGTGATACCACTGGGCATTATGTTGTCGACGTAGTAGTTCCATAGAGGATAATCCTTAATCAAGAGCAACAGCCACCGGTGCGGCGAGCAACGGCGGCAGGGCAAAAGGCAACATGCCCGAAAGCGGGCATGAAATGACAGGATTAGCGCTGGCCATCGCAACACAGTGCGTGACCATAAACAGAGAAACCTGCGGCTAAAGCGAGCAAAAACTGCGCGAGTCGGCGATGGCGTAGGTTGTTCATCAGTGCGATATCCTGTCGTTTAAGAAGCTCAACGTAGGGGATATCCTCACCGATTCGATTGGCGAGATAAAATAATGTTACGTGCTAATCAATAACTGAATGGAATAAAATATAATGATATATAACAAAAATGTAGTTTGTATCTGAGGTTTTTGGCTAAGGGCCGGCTGAATTCCGGCGGTAAAAAACCCGCTCGGGAGCGGGTTGTCTTCGTTAGGCTGGCTGTCAGAACCTACCGCCGTCGCGCCGCCAGGCGTCAGCCGTGAGCGCTTCGCCGAAGTGGCTCGCAATCAGACGTTTGGTCAGATCATGTAACGGCGAAGCCAATACCTCGGCGGTGCTGCCGCGCTCAACGATTTCCCCTTCGTGCATCACCATGACCTGATCGCTGATGTGTTTCATCATCCCCAGATGCTGAGTCACGTAGATATAGGAGATGCCATGCTTCTCTTGTAGCTCGAGCATCAGGTTAATGATTTGCGAGCGCATCGACATATCCAACGAGGCCAATGCTTCATCAGCCACAATCACTTTGGGTTGCAGGATTAGCGCACGGGCCAGCGCCACTCGCTGTTTTTGGCCGGAGGCCAGCATGTGCGGGTAATAATTGGCGTGATCGGGCAGCATCCCCACTTGGCGTAATGTCTGGTTGATTTGTTGCTCGCGCTCTGGCGCAGCCATGTCCGTATTAAGCCGTAACGGAGCATCAAGCAGCTGGCCGATACGCTGGCGCGGATTGAGTGAGGTACTCGGATCTTGAAATATCATGCGGATCCGCTGACTGCGATAGCGATAATCGCCGTAGTTAAGTCGATGGTCATCGATCAACAGTTCGCCGGATGATGGCTCTACCATGCCGGACAACATCTTGGCCAATGTTGACTTCCCCGAACCGTTCTCACCGATAATCGCCAGCGTTTGCCGTTCGCGCAGGGTAAAGCTAACCGATTTCACCGCTTCGACATGTTGGCGGCGAAATAGCCCGGTACGATAGCGGTAGGTTTTGCTCAGATTGCGCACTTCCAACAGCGTTTCCATGTTATTGCTCCTCCATGTTCAGCGGGAAGTGGCAGGCGAACAGGTGGTTTTTTACCGGACGCAGACGCGGTGTCTCAATGCACTTTTTCTGCGCATAGGGGCAGCGCGGCCCCAAACGACAACCGATCGGCAAATGCTCCAGGGACGGAATGGCTCCAGGCAGGGTGTTGAGGCGGCTTTTATGCGGCAATGCGCGGCCGAAATCCGGCATTGCGCGGATTAACGCCTGCGTGTAAGGGTGATGCGGTGCAGCCAGCAGATCTTCGCACTGGGCGCTTTCTACCGTTTGGCCACAGTACAGCACGTTAACCCGATCGGCCCATTTGCTCATCATTTGCAAATCGTGACTGATCAGCAAAATGGTGGTGTTGTTGTTTTGGTTCAGGCGCGCCAGCAAACGGAAAATCTGCGCTTGGGTGGTGGGTTCCATCGCGTTGGTGGGTTCATCGGCAATCAGCAGGCGCGGCTGATTAGCCAGCGCGATGGCGATCATCACTTTCTGGCACTCGCCGTCGGTCAGCTCGTAAGGGAAACTGCCCATGATGTCCTTATGATCCTTGATGCCGACACGGTGCAATAACTCAATAGCGCGACGTTTGCGCCAGTTAATGCGTTGCCACCAGCGGCCTTTATAGGTCCAACCGGGGATTGCCTGTGCCAACTGGCGACCAATGCTTTCAGAAGGATCCAGACAGGACTGTGGCTCCTGGAAAATCATCGAAACATTGTGGCCAACCAGCTTGCGGCGCTCACGTGGCGTTAGCTGCAACAGATCAATATCATCAAAGCGGAAACGGTCAGCGGTGACGCGCCAGTTGTCCTTGGTGACGCCACAGATGGCTTTGGCGATCAGGCTTTTGCCTGAGCCGGATTCGCCCACGAGCCCGCGGACTTCACCTTCGCTCAGCGTCATGCTGACGCGGTCAACCGCTTTGACCGGCCCTTCGGCAGTCATAAATTCAATTGTCAGGTTGCGGATATCAAGTAATGGCATTATTCCACCCCTGTATTGATTGCACGACGCATACCGTCGCCCAGCAGGTTAACCAGCAACACACTGAACAGGATCGCTGCACCTGGCAGCATCACGGTCCAGGGGGCTACGTACACCAGTTCCAACGAATCGCCGAGCATGGCCCCCCATTCCGGGGACGGGAGCTGTGCGCCAAGATCGAGAAAGCCCAGGGCGGCAATGTCCAGAATGGCCATCGACAATGCGCGGGTGAACTCGGTCACCAGCACCGCGACAATATTAGGCATTACGGCGTACCACAGGATTTGCAATGTGGAGGCGCCGTCGAGACGTACGGCCACCACATATTCTTTTTCCAACTCGTCGTGCACTGCGCTGTAGATAGTACGCACCATGCGTGGCAACAGCGCCAGCCAAACGGCTAACATGGCGTGCTCGAGTTTTGGCCCGAGGAAAGCGACCACGACGATCGCCAGCAGCAGCGAAGGAATGGAAAGCAGGGTATCGAGAATATGATTCAGCACCGCAGAACGCAGGCCACGGGTCACCCCGGCGAACACCCCGAGAATCACCCCGACAAGGGCGGCGGCAAGGGTCACCAGTAGCGCCGAGCCAAACGTGGCCGCGGTACCGGTCAGCAGACGACTGAGAATATCGCGGCCAAGATCGTCGGTGCCGAGGAAGAAGGAAACGTTGCCGTAACGCGACCAGGAGGGCGGCAATAACTGATAGCCGAGGAATTGCTGATCAAGCGCATAAGGTGCCAACAGACTGCCAAACAGCGAAAGCAGCAATAACGCTATCACGCCGTAGAAGCCAATCATCGCCAATGCATCACCGTAGAAAATCCGCCAAGTATAGAGTAGCGGGCTTGGCATTTTCTTTTCGCGGTATACGTTATCTAAGGGCATACCATTCCTTATGCTTCAGTGGGTTGGTGGCAGCACCTAAAATATCAGCCAATACGTTAATGGTGATCACTAAGGTACCGACCACCATGACGCCGGCGGAGATTGCCGCATAATCTTGCTGGCGGATGGCGTTGATCATCCAACGCCCGAGGCCTGGCCAACTGAACACCACTTCGGTGATCATCGCCAGCGTCAGCATCGTGGAGAATTGCAGCCCCAGCTTGGGAATGATCGGTGGCAGTGCATTATGCAGCACGTGGCGGCGAATAATGGTGAACCGGGATAAACCCCGGGTGGCCGCGGCCTTGATGTAGTTTTGGCTGAGGACATCGTCGGTGCTGATGCGCATGAGGCGTACCACTTCGGTTGTCGGTGCCACCGCCAGCGCGGCAATCGGCAAGATCATATGGCGCAGTGCGCTGCCGATCATTTCAGTGCGATAAGGTGAGTCGGACAGCCAGGCGTCAATCAGGGCGAAACCGGTGATAGGTTTAACCTGATACAGCAGATCAAAGCGGCCGGAAACCGGCAGCCAGCCAAGATGCAATGAGAAAAACAGCATCAGCAGCAGCGCCAACCAAAACACGGGCATCGAAAAACCGAGCAATGCAAAGGTGCTGATGGCGGTGTCTTGCCATTTACCACGCATCACGCCGGCAATAATGCCAAGAGGGATGCCGATAAACAGCGCCAGGGTGAAAGCGAGAATGCACAGTTCCATGGTTGCCGGGAACACTTCTCGCAATTGTTCACTGATCGCCTGGCCGTTAATGCTGGAAACGCCAAAATCCCAATGCAGCAGGCTGACAAAGTAGAACTGATAGGCATCCAACAGAGCGGCACCGTTGAGTGGTGCGCGCGGCGTAAAATAGCTCAGGCTAAAGCTGACCAACGTCAGGAAAAACAGCGTGATCAGCAGCAGTAAGAAACGGCGTAAGGTAAAGATAATCACTTTTTCGGCCCCTCCGCAGACTCACGGTACACCCCGGCGAATGACGCATTGCCGAACGGGCTCAATACCAGTCCTTTGATGTCGTAACGGTAGGCCTGCAGACGCAATGAAGACGCCAGCGGCAGCACCGGCAGTTGCTGTTCAAGTATTTTCTGCGCCTTCTGATAGTTTTCGATGCGTTGTGATAATTGCTGCGACAGCAGGGCATTTTGCAGCACTTCATCAAACCCTGGGTCACACCAGTGAGCATAGTTGGTTTGCGAGCGGATTGCTGCGCAGCTCAGCAGCGGGCGGAAGAAACTGTCCGGGTCATTACTGTCAGTGGCCCAGCCGGTGAGGGTCAGATCGTGATTCATTTCCATCAAGCGGGCTTCCTGGAAACGGCCTTCGACAGGCACGATGGTGACTTTAATGCCGACCTGAGCGAGATCCGCCTGGATCAATTCAGCGGTCTTTAACGGGCTGGGGTTATAGGATTGCGATGCCGTTGGCACCCACAGGCGCAGGCTTAGCGACTCAATACCCGCCTGTTTCAGTATTTCGCGGGATTTGGCCGGGTCAAATTCAGTGACATGTGCTTCGTTATCATAGGCCCACGAGGCGCGCGGCAGAATTGAGGCGGCGGTTTCCGCCGTGCCGTAGTAAATCGACTGCATCAGGCGTTGGTTGTTTATCGCCAGTGAAATTGCCTGACGGACTTTCAAATCATTAAGCGGCGGTTTACGGGTGTTGAAGGCCAGATAGGCGATATTCATGCCCGGCCGCAGCGTCAGACGCAGGCGCGGGTCATCGCGCAGAATCGAAAGCTGACTGGCGGCAGGATAGGCCAGCACGTCACATTCACCGGTCAACAATTTGGATAACCGACCGGTGCCGCCGGCACCCAGATCGATCACCACCTGTGGCATGCGCGGTTTGCCTTTCCAGTAAACATCGTTGCGCGCCAGACGAATATATTGCCCGGACCGGTATTCATTTAACAGGAACGGCCCGGTACCAACAGGTTCACGGTCGATCATTTCTTGGTGGCCTTCACGCGTCAGGTCATCTGCGTATTCTGCCGACAGCACGGGCGCATAATGGGTAGCGATATGCCACAAGAAGGAGGCGTCAGGCGCTTGCAGCCGAATTTCTACCGTATAGTCGTCGAGCTTCTTCACGCTTTGTACCGAGTCGCCAAACTGCAAGCTATCGAAGTACGGATATTCGCCGCCGTTAACGTCGTGATACGGGTGTTTCTGGTTAAACACGCGCTCAAAGCTGAACACCACATCGTCGGCATTCAGTTTTCGGGTCGGTGTGAACCAGGCCGTGGTCTGGAATGGCACATCTTTGCGCAGATGGAAACGGTAAGTTGCGCCGTTATCCAGCACTTCCCAGCTTTGTGCCAGTTCGGGGATCAACCGATAGGTGTAAGGATCGACATCCAACAGGCGATCGTAAAGCTGTGCGGCCAACGTGTCGACGGTCAGGCCGCTGCTGGCCATCTGCGGGTTAAAGGTATTGAGTATGCCGCTGACACAATAAACAAAACCGCTCTGGCGGATATCCGGCAACGGCTGCACCGCAGCGGGCGAAGGGGGTGTCGCTGCCAGAGCTGAACTCGCAAGGCACAACGACAAGATCCAAAGGGGTAAACCACGCATAGAGGCTTCATGGGTTAATAAGCAATAGCATTAGTGTATCGCACTCTGGCGAACAGCCCAATCCATTGAGCAAAATGGCTGAGTTTTCTGCTACTTGATTGAACAATTCGCGGTCGTCGGCAAAAAAGTTATATTTGTTATGTTATAACATTACAAATTCATGTTACCGTTCTCTGGCAATGTACCAATAATCGCAAGGGGATGTATGAACAAGGTTGCACTTCCACCCTGCCAGCCGCTGCCGGATGCACAGGCATGGCAGGGCGCAATGAGTGATGTCGGGCTCGATTGGGTCGGGATGCAAGGGATTGCTCTGCCGCTGGAATTGGCAGGTAAGCCGCTGATGGCTCGGGTCAACGTTGGGATCAATCTGCGTGCCAACCAGCAGGGTTCGCGAGGCATACATATGTCGCGTCTTTATCTGGCGTTGGATGAATTAACGCAAGGGGAATTGACGCCGCAACGCATTGCCGACCAGCTGCGGGCTTTTTTGGCGTCCCAGCCGGAGAACAGCGATCGCGCAAATCTGAGTATCAGCGGCGAACTGCTGTTGTCACGTCCGGCGTTGTTGTCACCTCACCGTGGCTGGAAAGCCTATCCGCTGAAAATTGACGCCACGCTGACAACCCTAATGACGCTGTCGTTGACGGTCGGTGTGCCGTATTCCTCTACTTGCCCAAGTTCGGCGGCGCTGAGTCGCCAACTGGCACAGCAACAGTTTCAGTTTGATTTCGAACAGGCACCGGACGCGGTTGACCAACAGCAGGTTATCGATTGGCTGGGAGAACAGGGAATGCCTGCCACACCTCACAGTCAACGCAGTTGGGCTTGGGTGACGATCACATTGAATGACGGTGAAACGGTCTTGCCGGTGATCAATTTAATTGACCGTATCGAGCATGCGTTGGGGACGCCGTTGCAGACGTTGGTGAAACGCCGGGATGAGCAGGCATTTGCACTGGCCAACGGGCAGAACCTGATGTTTTGTGAGGACGCTGCGCGCCGTTTGTACCGAACATTGCGCAGCCAGTGCAGTCACCGTGCCTTTTCGCTGCGTGTGGAGCATCAAGAGAGCTTGCATGCACACAATGCAGTGGCGGAATTGAGTTGGGGAGAACATCAGGATGCTACGTAAAAACCCGAGTGGCCATTTGCCGCAGGTCTCGCCGAAAGCCTATATCGACCCTACCGCCATTATCTGCGGCCGGGTGATTATTGAAGATTTTGTCTACGTAGGGCCGTACGCGGTGATCCGCGCGGATGAGCTGAATGCAGCAGGTGACATGGATCCGATCATTATCGGTTCCCATTCCAATATTCAGGACGGTGTGGTGATCCATTCGAAAAGCGGCGCGGCGGTCACCATCGGCAGTTTTAGTTCTATTGCCCACCGTGCCATCGTTCATGGCCCGTGCCGTATCGACGATCGGGTGTTTATCGGCTTTAACAGCGTGCTGTTCAATTGCCACATCGGCTCCGGGTGTGTGGTGCGCTACAACGCGGTGGTGGACGGGGTGACGCTCCCGGAAAACCTGTATATCCCCTCAACCGAACGTGTCGGCGCCGACAGCGATCTGTCGTTGTATCCGCAGGTTGATCGCAACGCCCTGCAATTTTCTGAAGAGGTAGCGGCCACCAACGTTGAATTGGTTCGCGGCTACCAGGCATTACGCAATGAGTTTTGAGTGAGGAATTCCATGAATCCATTACCCGTAACCGTGCTTTCCGGTTTTCTCGGCGCCGGTAAGACCACAGTATTGAACCATATCCTGAATAATCGCCAGGGCATGCGTGTGGCGGTGATCGTTAACGACATGAGCGAAGTGAACATCGATGCCGCATTGGTAGAGAACGAAGTTCAGCTTGATCGCCAGCAGGAAAAATTGGTGGAGATGAGCAATGGCTGTATCTGCTGCACATTGCGCGAAGATCTGCTGATTTCGGTGCGTGAACTGGCGCAGGCCGGTCGTTTTGATTATCTGCTGATCGAATCCAGTGGCATTTCCGAACCCTTGCCGGTGGCAGAAACCTTCACCTTTGAAGACGAACAAGGGGAAAGCCTGTCGCAATTCGCCCGGTTGGACACGTTGGTCACCGTGGTGGACGGGGTGAATTTTATCCAGCAATACCAGCAGGCACAAACGCTGCAAGAGGCAGGGCAAAGCCTGGGTGAAGACGATTTACGCAGCGTGGCGGATCTGCTGATAGAACAAATTGAGTTCTGCGATGTGATGCTGGTCAGCAAAACGGATTTGCTGACCCCAGAACAGCAGGGTGAGGTGATGGCGTTGCTCGCCAGTCTGAATCCGGACGCCACTATTATCGCCATCTCCCCCGGCAAGGTGCCATTGGAGGCGGTATTGAACACGGGCAGCTTCAGTTTTGATAAAGCACAGCAGGCACCGGGTTGGCTTAAGGAACTGCGTGGTGAACATCTGCCTGAAACAGAAAACTATGGCATCAGCAGTTTCGTTTACCGGGCCAGACGGCCTTTTGCACCCGATAAGTTTTACCGCGTGATTAATGGCGATTGGGGCGGTGGCAAGCTGTTACGTTCCAAAGGGTTCTACTGGTTGGCGACACGCCCGCGTCAGGCTGGACAGTGGAGTCAGGCCGGTGGCATCGCTCATTATGGGCTGGCGGGCACGTTCTGGCGTGCGATTGCCCAGGAAAACTGGCCACAAGATGAAGAGACCCGGGCGCATATTATGGACAACTGGGTGGAACCCTTTGGCGATATGCGTCAGGAATTGGTCTTTATCGGACAAAACCTGCAGGAGGCTGAAATAACGCGTTTACTTGACGCTTGCCTGCTGAGTGATGAGGAAATGGCGGCGGGGGTAGATTATTGGCATGAGCTGGCAGATCCCTTCCCTGAGTGGTAATTGCACAATGACAGTGTGGTAATGAGAAAAATTCTCAACAAAGTGCTTTACAGATGATACTGATAACTATTATCATCATTTGGCAGTTCACGGAAGGCCACGTACACGGTGGTTCAGCTGTGAAAGGCACGACATTGCTCACATTGCTTCCAGTGTTTTTTTAAGCCAGCTCGGGTGCTGGCTTTTTTTTTGCCTGTTATTCTTCGTCCGCCTCACCATTTTGCAATAACGCGTGCTTTTTAAGCATGCCGCGCAACTGGTGATAGGTCAGCCCCAGCAGTTCAGCCGCTTTGCGCTGATTAAATCTCCCCTGTTGCAGCGCCGCTTCGATTAACGACTTTTCCTGTGCCAACTGCCACGTTTTTAAATCCATTGGTAGAGAGGGGCCATCCTCACGGGTGACGTGTTCAGAAGGCCGCGGTGAACTTGCCCGTTGGGCAAAGGGATTAATGACAATCTCGTCCAGTTCGCTGGCGCTGGTACCGTGTCGATACACTGAACGCTCCACCACGTTTTTCAATTCGCGCACGTTGCCCGGCCAGTGATAGCCAAGCAAGGTGTCTTTGGCCCGCTCGGTAAATCCAGGAAACAATGACAGCGACAGCTCGCGGCACATTTGAATCGCAAAATGCTCGGCCAGCAACATGATGTCTTGTTGTCGCTGACGCAACGGTGGTAACTGGACTACGTCGAATGCCAGCCGGTCCAGCAGATCGGCACGGAATTTACCCGCCGCAGCCAGTGCAGGCAAATCGTCATTGGTTGCGCACACGAGGCGCACATCAACCTGTAATGGCTGGCTGCCGCCGACGCGTTCCAGATGACCATATTCAATGACCCTTAACAGTTTCTCCTGCACCAACATGGGGGCGGTGGCCAGTTCGTCGAGAAATAGGGTACCGCCGTCGGCACGTTCAAAGCGGCCCAAATGGCGCTTTTGCGCACCGGTAAAGGCCCCCGCCTCGTGGCCGAACAGCTCTGAATCCAGCAGGTTTTCGTTCAATGCGGCGCAGTTAAGTGAAATGAACGGCCCCTGCCAACGATTGGAAAGGTAATGTAATCGGTGAGCAATCAACTCTTTACCGGTCCCGCGCTCACCGATCACCAACACCGGTTTGTTCAGCTTTGCCAGTTTCGAGACTTGCTCCAATACTTCGACAAAGGCGTTTGCTTCGCCCAGCAGGTTTTCTAACTGTTCGCTCATGATGAAATTCGCCAATGTTTGGTGAAAATAATCACTCTACAGTATGTGTGTAGAGAGTCAAAAATAAATAATCGTTTATATTCAACAATATAAAAGTTGGCACGGGTTTTGATTAAGTCTTTGGGCAATCTGTATGACCTAACGCGGCGCTTCAGACGCCATCAGAACCAAGAGGAAGTGAATTATGGGTATTTTTTCTCGTTTTGCCGACATCGTGAACGCCAACATTAATACGCTGCTGGATAAGGCAGAGGATCCGCAAAAGCTCGTGCGTTTGATGATCCAGGAAATGGAAGACACGTTGGTTGAAGTCCGCTCTACCTCAGCACGCGCGCTGGCGGAGAAGAAACAATTGCTGCGCCGCATTGAGCAGGGTGAAAACCAGCTTAGCGACTGGCAGGACAAAGCTGAACTGGCACTGCGTAAAGATAAAGAAGATCTGGCGCGTGCGGCCCTGATCGAAAAACAAAAAGTGGCTGACCTGATCGCTACGTTGACTCATGAAGTCTCTACCGTAGAAGAAACGCTGGCCCGTATGAAAAGCGAAATCGGCGAGCTGGAAAACAAGCTAACCGAAACTCGTGCTCGTCAGCAGGCCCTGACATTACGCCATCAGGCCGCGTCCTCTTCCCGCGACGTACGCCGTCAGCTCGACAGCGGCAAGTTGGATGAGGCAATGGCGCGTTTCGAACAGTTCGAACGCCGCATTGACCATATGGAAGCCGAGGCAGAAAGCGTCATCATCGGCAAAAAGAAGTCTCTGGATCAAGAATTTGCCGAATTAAAAGCTGACGACGCGATCAGTGAGCAACTGGCGGCGCTGAAAGCTAAAATGAACCGCTCTGAGTAAGGCGGCAGCGGCCACGGTGGTGTGGCCGCCAACCCAACACGCATTGAGAAGGAAAAGAAATGAGTGCTCTATTACTTGCCATTCCGTTGACAATCTTTGTGTTGTTTGTCGCACCGATTTGGCTTTGGCTGCATTACAGCAATCGGCAACAAAACGGCATCCAGCTAAGCCATCAGGAAATGCAGCGGTTGGCGCAGTTGGCCGAAGATGCCAAGCGCATGCGTGAACGCATCCAGGCGCTGGAAGAGATCCTCGATGCAGAACACCCGAACTGGAGACAGTCTTGATGAACACGACTCTGGGCAGCAAAAAGCTTTATCGCGTTCCTGAGGAAGGGATGCTGAAGGGGGTCTGCGCCGGTTTAGCCCATTACTTTGACGTGCCGGTGCGGTTGATCCGCGTGATTGTGGTGTTATCGATGTTCTTCGGGCTGTTTTTCTTCACCTTGATCGCGTATTTCGCGTTGGTGTTTGTGTTGGACGAAGCACCGGCCAGCCGCTTCGAAGGCGAACAGCAAAAATCACCGCGGCAGTTGCTTGACCAGCTTGAATATGAATTGGGCAGTGGCGAACAGCAATTGCGGCAGGTTGAGCGTTATGTGACGTCGGATACCTTTGGCGTGCAGAGTCGTTTCCGCAAGTTATAGCGTGCGAAGGCCTGTGCTTGGCGCAGGTCAGGCATTGCACCCGTGACATCCTTTTGAACCCAACTGTGCCGGAGGGCATTGATAGTGAACAAAATCCATGCCGTAAACACCGTTAAATCCGGTGGATTTAAACAAGGAGCCGGTGCAATGTTGAAGACATTGTCTAAAGTCATCATCATAGCGTTACTGAATTACGGTCCTGCAGGCGCGGCCGGCTGGCTGTTGCGGACCGTCGGTCGCAAACCGATTCGCTTTGTACTGGCGCTGGTTCTGGAACCCTTGTTCCGCAAAGGCCTGAACAAAGTATTTGGGCGTTATGCCAAGGAGAACAATGAAACGACTGCAAAATGAGTTAACGTCGCTGGTCAACCGCGGAATGGATCGCCACCTGCGTCTGGCGGTAACCGGCCTTAGCCGTAGCGGAAAAACGGCTTTTATCACTGCCTTCGTCAATCAATTGTTGCACGTTCACAGCGGTGCGCGCATGCCGCTGTTCTCACCCGTGCGTGAAGAGCGGCTGCTGGGTGTAAAGCGTATCCCGCAGCGCGATCTTGGCATTCAGCGTTTTACGTATGATGAAGGGCTGGCACAGCTTTATGGCACACCGCCAAGTTGGCCAACCCCGACCCGTGGCGTCAGCGAAATTCGTCTGGCGCTACGTTACCGCTCCAATGATTCACTGCTCCGCCATTTCAAAGACACCTCAACGCTGTATCTGGAGATTGTTGATTATCCAGGGGAGTGGTTGTTGGATTTGCCGATGCTGGAACAGGATTACCTGGCCTGGTCGCGTCAAATGGCGGGCTTACTGCAGGGCGATCGTGCCGAGTGGGCCAAACCTTGGCTGGAACTGTGCAAAAGTTGTGATCCGCTCGCCCCGGCTGATGAAAACAAGCTTGCGGCGATCGCCCAAGCCTATACCGACTACCTATTGCGCTGTAAAAGCGAAGGGCTGCATTTTATTCAGCCGGGCCGTTTTGTACTGCCGGGCGATCTGGCAGGCGCACCCGCATTGCAGTTCTTCCCATGGCCAAATGTGGACAGTCTCGGTGAGTTGAAACTGGCACAGGCAGATAAACACAGCAACATCGGCATGCTGCGAGCGCGTTTCAATTATTACTGCCAGACGATCGTCAAAAACTTTTATAAAGAACATTTTGTCCGGTTCGATCGTCAGATCGTGCTGGTGGATTGCCTGCAACCACTCAACAGCGGTCCACAGGCGTTTAACGATATGCGGCTGGCGCTGACCCAATTGATGCAGAGCTTCCACTACGGTAAGCGTACGCTGTTTCGCCGGTTATTTTCACCCACCATCGATAAACTGATGTTCGCTGCCACCAAGGCCGATCACATCACTGCCGACCAACACGCCAATTTGGTGTCGCTGTTGCAACAGTTAGTGCAGGAGGCATGGCAGAATGCCGCGTTTGAGGGGATCAGCATGGATTGCGTCGGGCTGGCTTCGGTGCAGGCCACTGAAAGTGGCATTGTTGACCACCAGGGGCAGCGGATCCCGGCGTTAAAGGGCAACCGCCTGAACGACGGCGCACCGCTGACGGTATTCCCCGGCGAAGTCCCCGCGCGTTTGCCGGGGCCGGCATTTTGGCAGAATCAGGGCTTCCATTTCGATGAGTTTCGTCCACGCGCCATGAGTGTGGACAGTCCATTACCGCATATCCGTTTGGACGCGGTAATGGAGTTTTTACTGGGAGATAAATTGCGATGAGCGAGCCGATAAAACCGCGTATCGATTTTGAAGAACCGTTACAAGCGCCGCAAGAGCCTGTGTTGCGCGCCAATGTGGCGTTTGACGAACAGCAGGCTGAGCACTTTTTCCCTGCGGCGCCGGAGTTAGAACAAGAAGAGGAAGAAGGGCGCGCCGAAGGCATTATTAACGCGGCGCTGAAACCCAAACGCAGTCTGTGGCGCAAAATGGTCACCGCTGGGCTGGGGCTGTTTGGCATTAGCGTGGTGGCACAGGGCGTACAGTGGGTGCATACCGCCTGGGTACAGCAGGATTGGATCGCCCTGGGTGGCGGCGTGGCAGGCGGTTTGATCGTCTTTGCCGGTGTGGGCTCGGTCGTGACCGAGTGGCGTCGGTTATATCGGTTGCGCCAGCGTGCAGAAGAACGCGATGTCGCGCGTGAGCTGCTGCATAGCCACGGGCTGGGTAAAGGGCGTGAGTTTTGTGAAAAACTGGCGCGCCAGGCAGGCCTCGATCAGGGGCACCCCGCGTTGCAACGTTGGCAGGCATCGCTGCATGAAACTCAAAACGATCGTGAAGTTGTCGCGCTCTATGCCAAGTTGGTACAACCGGTACTGGATAACCAGGCGCGGCGTGAAATTAGCCGCTCGGCAGCCGAGTCTACGTTAATGATCGCTGTCAGTCCGCTGGCGGTGGTGGATATGGCGTTTATCGCGTGGCGTAATATTCGTCTTATCAACCGCATTGCGGCGTTGTATGGCATCGAACTGGGTTACTTTAGTCGTCTGCGGTTGTTCCGGTTGGTGTTGTTGAATATTGCCTTTGCCGGCGCGTCAGAATTGGTGCGTGAAGTGGGTATGGATTGGATGTCGCAAGATTTAGCGGCCAGACTCTCTGCCCGTGCGGCGCAGGGGATCGGGGCCGGCTTACTGACTGCCAGACTGGGTATCAAGGCGATGGAACTATGCCGCCCGTTGCCCTGGCTTGAAGGGGAAAAACCAAAGCTGGGTGATTTCCGCAGCCAATTGGTGGGGCAATTGAAAGACACGCTGAAAAAAAGCGACAACAAAGCCAAATAACCGATCGGCGGCGCCTCTTTTGGCGCCGTTGTTTATTTCGCCCTCGATCAGCCCTCGATAACGCCAAGACGTAACCCTCACTTGACGAAAGACGATCCCCCTGCAAATGCATTATATTTATCTGCTAATTTATTGATGGTTGTGATAACACTCTACAGATAAGCTAAAATGACGCCGATGGTGTTATTCACTTGCGTTTAAAATCATCAACAACAGCGATAAATCAGAGTTCTGTCAACTTTTGCTGACAGATTGCTTCTACCGCTTGAGGTGAGAGAGTATCATCATCGCCAGTCATCCCCGCACCTGCTGAGATAAGGCCAATACTGATGCGTTTGGAAGTTTTTTGCGAAGACCGTCTCGGTCTGACTCGAGAGTTGCTCGATCTTTTGGTATTGCGCAGCATCGATTTACGTGGCATCGAAATCGATCCCATTGGCCGCATTTACCTCAACTTTTCCCAATTGGACTTTGACACCTTCCGTGCGCTGATGGCGGAGATCCGCCGTATTGCCGGCGTGACAGATGTCCGTACTGTGAATTTCATGCCGTCTGAGCGTGAACACCGTGCGCTGCGTGCGCTGTTGGAGTCAATGCCGGAGCCGGTATTTTCAATTGATATGAAAGGCAAGGTTGAACTGGCCAACCCGGCAGCGCAGGCATTGTTCGGTTTCAGCGAAGACAAGATCCGTAATCAGACCGCGACTGCATTGATTGGGGGTTATAACTTCAACCGCTGGTTGGAGAGCGAACAGACGACGCCGCAATCTGAACGTGTCGTGATCCGCAGCCAGGATTTCCTGATGGATATCACGCCAATCTATCTGGAAGACGAAAACCAGCAGAGTGCCGCCGTAGGCGCGGTAGTGATGTTGAAATCTACGGCACGTATGGGGCGTCAGCTACAGAATTTGTCGGTGAATGATGATACCGAGTTTGATCATATCGTCGCCGCCAGCCCGAAAATGCGTCACGTGTTGGACCAGGCCCGCAAGTTAGCGATGCTGGATGCACCACTGCTGATTGTGGGGGACACCGGTACTGGCAAAGATATTCTGGCCCGTGCTTGTCACCTGCGTAGCCCGCGGGGCAAGCAACCGTTCCTGGCATTGAACTGTGCCGCATTGCCGGATGATGTCGCGGAAAGTGAACTGTTCGGTCATGCCGCGGGTGCGTATCCCAATGCGCTTGAAGGCAAGAAGGGCTTCTTCGAGCAGGCGCACGGTGGTTCGGTGCTGCTGGATGAAATCGGTGAAATGTCCCCGCGCATGCAGACAAAACTCCTGCGCTTTATTAACGATGGCACTTTCCGCCGGGTCGGTGAAGAACACGAAGTGCATGTGGATGTGCGCGTGATCTGCGCGACGCAGAAAAACCTGATTGAGCTGGTGCAGCGCGGTGAGTTCCGCGAGGATCTCTATTACCGCCTTAACGTACTGACCATTACCATTCCGCCGTTACGTGAACGCCCGCAAGACATTATGCCGCTGACCGAGCTGTTTGTGGCGCGCTTTGCCGATGAGCAGGGTGTAGCGCGACCAAAGCTGGCGAGCGATCTGGGCAGTTTCCTCAGTAAATATGGCTGGCCGGGCAACGTGCGGCAGTTAAAAAACGCAATCTACCGTGCGTTGACACAAACCGAAGGCTTCGAATTACGCCCACAAGATATTGTATTGCCGGAGTTTGACGTTGAGATGTCACTGGGTGATGAAGTGTTGGACGGTTCGCTTGACGACATCAGCAAACGTTTTGAACGCTCAGTGCTGACGCGGTTGTACCGTACTTACCCCAGTACGCGAAAACTGGCAAAGCGTTTGGGGGTTTCGCATACCGCGATCGCCAATAAACTGCGGGAGTATGGCTTAAATAGCCGTAAGCCGGCAGAGGAAAGCGAAGAATAAAAAAACGGGCGCAATAAGCGCCCGTTTCAAGGTAAAAAGGCCGGTGAATTACCGGTCTTTTTTATTAGTTCAGCGCAGCCAGCGCTGCATCGTAGTCTGGCTCGTTGGTGATTTCATTCACCAGTTCGCTGTACAGCACGTTGTCCTGACCATCCAACACCACAACGGCACGGGCAGTCAGACCCGCCAACGGACCCTCAGCGATTTCAACACCGTAAGCCTGTTTGAACTCTGCGCCACGCAGGGTAGACAGAGTGACGACGTTGCTCAGACCTTCTGCGCCACAGAAACGTGACTGTGCAAATGGCAGATCGGAGGAAATGCACAGCACAACGGTATTATCCAGACCGCTGGCCAGTTGATTGAATTTACGTACTGACGCCGCGCAAACGCCAGTATCAATACTTGGGAAAATGTTCAGGACTTTACGTTGCCCTGCGAAGCTGCTCAGCGCTACGTCTGACAGGTCTTTGGCAACCAGTGAGAAGGCTTTGGCTTGTTCGCCTGACTGTGGCAGGTGTCCTGCAACGCTTACCGGGTTACCTTGAAAATGTACTGTCTGAGTCATTAGCTTGATTCCTTTATTTGGGTACGTACAAAGGGCATGAGCCTAATAGACGTGCCTTTCGGCCCGTGTTTAACATTAGGTTCACACCCTGGCCTCAGTTTATGTCAACAATTGTGGGTTGGATATATAAAGTTTGCTAAATAGTTGTATATATTAGAGTGTGTTGAAAAAACCGCCCGCGCATCTGTCCGACTTTATGCGCTATTTCCGCCCAGGAGCCGCTATGAGAAGCATGCGTTTTTACCCAGAAGCCTGGCCGTTGCATACTGCCTTTGTTATTGCCCGCGGCAGCCGTACTGAAGCCAACGTGGTGGTGGTCGAAATTGAACAGCAGGGCGTGCGTGGCATCGGTGAATGTACGCCATATCCCCGCTATGGTGAAAGTGAAACTTCGGTGATGGCGCAGCTTGCTGACGTGGCGCCGGCCGTCGAGCAAGGTGTGACGCGTGAGCAACTGCAAGCCCTTATGCCAGCAGGTGCTGCACGTAATGCTGTTGATTCTGCATTGTGGGATTTGGAATGCCGATTGAATGGTCAGAATCTTTGGCAGCGCAGTGGCGTTGTAGAACCAGAACGTATTTTGATGGCGCAAACCGTCAGTATCGGTTCGCCGGAAGCGATGGCTTTCGCCGCACGGGAGCTTGAGCAGCAGGGCGCGCGATTGCTGAAGATCAAACTGGACAACCATTTGATCAGCGAACGGCTGGTGGCGATCCGTTCGGCAGTGCCGGATGTGACGTTGATCGTCGACGCCAATGAGTCGTGGCAGGTCGAAGGCCTGGCGGCCCGTTGCCAACTGCTCGCGGATTTGGGCGTGGCGATGCTGGAACAACCGCTACCGGCGACGGATGACGGCGCACTAGAAAACTTTATCCATCCGTTACCGATCTGTGCTGATGAGAGTTGCCATACCCGCAGTGATCTCGCCAAATTGGTTGGCCGCTATCAAATGATCAATATCAAGCTGGACAAAACCGGTGGTTTGACAGAAGGGCTTGCGCTGGCTGAGAAGGCACGGGAAGACGGATTTGCCATTATGCTGGGGTGCATGCTGTGCACCTCGCGGGCGATCAATGCCGCGTTGCCGCTGGCGCCGGGGGCGCGTTTTGTCGATCTGGATGGGCCGACCTGGTTGGCGAAGGACGTTGAGCTAGGGCTGGATTTTGAATGTGGGGCGATTAACCTCGCCCCATAACTGGTTTAGTCCGGGTAAGTCAGCAACTCTACCATGGCATCAAGGTAACTTTCGCTGGCGGCATCGGCTGATATCGGTGGGAATTCTGCGGTAATGCAGGGCAGCGACAAATCGGCGCACCAGCTGCCGAATGACCCTGGCGTCTCATAGCCAACGCTGGTTACCAGCGGCAAGGCAAACTTATGTGAAAGCCAAACGCCTAGCCGAGAGCTGGCTGGGTCTTCAATACAGGCCAAGGGCTCGTGGAACGACACGACCCAGTGTGGTTTCAGCCGATGGATCAGATGACACAGTGCCTGAGTTTCAGGTTCGGAGCCAGGGCGACCGCCGGTCGAGAGCTTGACATCCCGGGCCTCTGCTGCGCTGTTCCAGCGATAAACCGTGTCGCCTGAACGCCAGTTGGCCGCAGGAAAATTACGGTTGAGATCAACGCCGTTGGCATTGGCACGTAGCCCAAGCTGACAGCCATCAGGATTGACCGCCAGCACAACATGATGACGTAATTGGTTTGGCGCGATGCTGCGCAGTGCACAGGACAAGGTAACGATCGCGGCACCCTCATCACCGTGGGTGCCAGCGATGATCAGCCCGGTTTCTGGGCCACTGATGGCCGCTGGGAAATAGAGGAGCGGCGCGCCCAACAGCGAACTGCCGTAATTCTCTCCTGCAACGGCCAATTGGCCACGTTCACTGCGCGGTCGATGCTGGATCATGCTGTAGTCCCTGATTTAAAGGTCGAGAGTGATTATCATTTTATTCAGTGTATTACGGTTTTGCTTCTCTTTCCCAGAGCATTTGTGCACCCTTTGCGCAATGTGTGAACCGGCTGCAGCGAAAATGCTAATTAAACCGCACCAGGCAGGTTGCTGTTGTTATACCCCAAATAATTGGAGTTGCATCGAGGCGGCAACCGCATGAATCCCGATGAGCTTACTCAAGTCAGTGATTCGGGTGAGTAAGGGCAGCCAACAAAGATGCAGCTTCAAGTATTACGGGTATATACTAACGGCAGAAGCTAAGCCAATAACCAGCAAGGGGATTTAACATGCCAGTAGCCAGAATAGTCGCCAGCTATAGCGAAAATGATAAGGATACCATTACGTTGCTGTGTGGCGTGGACGAAGAAAACCAGATCCGTCAGGGGGAGTGGTTTGGCGTGGTGAAGAACGACGACGGGCGTGGAGATGAGTCAAACTATCCGTTTACCCTGCACGTCGACTACCAGAAAAACAGCTTCTATCTCGATTATGGCTATGATGATGCCGAATCGCGCCAGATGCAGAAAACCGATATTTCTGCCAAACCACTGGCTGAAAAAGGTTTCTTCACCATTTTTGATGAAGAAGAGGGTGAAGAGTTCAGCTACCGCATCAATAGCATTCACCTTTACGAGTAAAAACGTCTGAAGTAAAAATGCCCGTATCGACATTGTCGTGCGGGCATTTTTTATTGCCTGGCCCCCAGTTTTTGCATCTTGTCCGTCTCGAACTCTAGGTGAGTCTACTCTTGTGCTATAAGATAAAAAATTCAGATGGTTAACTGGGGATGAATCAGAATGACGAGAAAAAAAATTCAACAGGGTTTTCGTTTGGCATTGTGTGCAGTGGCGATCGGCGCAGGATTGAACAGCGCGATGGCCGCACAGGTTCCCCCAGGCACCATTCTGGCGGAAAAACAGGAAATTGTTCGTCATATTAAAGATGAGCCGGCCTCACTGGATCCCATCAAAGCGGTGGGGTTGCCGGAAGCGCAGCTAGCGCGCGATTTGTTTGAAGGATTGGTGAATCAGGATGCCAACGGAAAGGTGATCCCTGGTGTTGCCACGCGTTGGCAAACTGCAGATAACCAAACCTATATCTTCACGTTGCGCAAAGATGCTCGCTGGTCCAATGGTGACCCTGTCACGGCAAAGGATTTTGTTTATAGCTGGCAACGGCTGGTTGAGCCCAAAAACTTGTCCCCCTTTGCCTGGTTTGCTCAACTTGCGGGTATCCAGAATGCGGATGAGATCATTGCCGGTAAATTACCTGCCGACAAACTGGGCGTCACGGCGCTGGATGACTACACCTTCAAAGTGCAGTTGAACAAGCCGGTGCCTTATTTTGTCAGCCTGACTGCCAACTTCAGTCTGTTCCCGGTGAACAAGACCGTCGTGGAGAAATTTGGCAACGATTGGACGAAAGTCGGCAATCTGGTCGGTAACGGTGCGTTCAAACTGCAAGAGCGGGTGGTCAACGAGAAGCTGGTATTGACGCCAAATGAACACTATTGGGATCACGCGCATACGGTATTGACGAAAGTGACCTTTGTACCGATCAACCAGGAGTCCAACGCCACCAAACGTTATCTGGCCGGCGATATCGATATCACGGAGTCCTTCCCGAAGAATATGTATCAAAAGTTGCTGAAAGATATTCCGGGGCAGGTGTACACGCCGGATCAGCTTGGTACCTACTATTATGCGTTCAACACCCAACGTGCACCCACCAACGATGTACGGGTGCGTAAAGCCTTGTCTTACGCCATCGACCGCAAGATTATCGCCGAGAAGGTGCTGGGTACCGGTGAGAAACCGGCTTACCACTTCACGCCGGACGTCACCGCCGGGTTTAAACCTGAAGTGAGCTTGTTACAACAACAACCGCAGGCGGAGCTGGATGCGCAAGCCAAGGCATTGATGCAGGCCGCAGGTTATGGCCCGAATAATCCATTGAAGCTGACACTGTTGTATAACACCTCGGAAAGTCATCAGAAAATAGCGATTGCCGTGGCCTCAATGTGGAAGAAAACGCTGGGTATCGACGTCAAGCTGCAAAACCAGGAATGGAAAACCTACATTGATAGCCGTAATACCGGCAATTTCGACGTGGTGCGCGCTTCTTGGGTGGGAGATTACAACGAGGCATCGACTTTCCTGTCGTTGTTGAGCTCTACCCACAGCGGCAATATCGCCAAATTCAAAAGTGCGAATTATGACAAACTGTTGGCACAGGCCAGCCGTGAAACCAATCCCGCGTCCCTGACCACAGACTACAACAAGCTGGAACAGATCATCGCCGAACAGGCACCGATTGCGCCAATTTACCAGTACACCAATGGTCGATTAATCAAGCCTTGGGTGAAGGGCTATCCGATCACCAATCCGGAAGACGTGGCCTACAGCCAAACGATGTATATTACCCAACATTAATGACAGTTAATCCGGCTCCGTTAATCGGGGCCGGATTACGTTTGCTTGCCGAAGAATAAAATAAGCCTCTGGCGTTTATTTCATCCATGGCAATCATTCAGGCTCAAGCAAAATGGGCTTATTTTTATTTGGACAATTAATCCTGGTACGACGCGTAGCGTTATTTATCGCTTATAAGCTGTCCCGCATGGCATCGACCAGTACGCGACCTGTCATATCTGTTTGGGTAATGCGATAACTGGTTGGATAGGAACGGCGGGTACTCAAATGGTCATGGACTGAGACGTTGCCAACGTGTGCGCCCTGGGCGTTCTTGACGATAAACTCACTGATTTCTTCTTGGCCCTGATTTTGAAAACTGACACTGCGGATTTTTTCCAGCGTATCGCTGTCATCTAATTTTAAATGGTCACGTAACATAACTACCTCCTCGTAGTTAGGGAAGTATATGCCTCTGAAATTTGAGCTGGAACAGCTTTATGTTGATTTTTTATTGTTATTTTGAATTAAAATTGCTGTGAATATGTTAAGTCATAATAATGGCATCATCGCCAGCGCTTTATTCACTCTATTCGCCAAGATTGGAAATGATTTTATTTCATCTCGGTGATTATTAGTCTGCGTCTTGCTTAAATAATGCCTTGCGGCCAAGAGAAGACGGAAATACGCAGGCTACGTCATGCGCACAGCCGGGCACAATCAGTAAGTCATGCTTGGCGTGCGGGGCGAAAAGTTGCCGATCGTAAGCGGCATAGGCGATACCGCGTTGCAGCCGATAAGGGCCTTGAGCCTGCGCCGCGCAGGATTTATCGAGTATCTTGTAGAACGTGCCCGGTGCATTACCGGTATCTTTCTCGCCTTCAATGTAGGTGATATCTGCCATTGCATAGCGTTGACGTACAGACTCTGGGCTTTGTCCGAGAAAAGGGGGCATAGAATCAATGCCGTATTTCCAACGATTGATGTTCGGGCAAGCGTCCGTATTGCTCACAACCCAATCAAAGCGACAGCGTCCTTTTTGGTTACAGTTGCGCCAGTCGGCAGGGTGTGTGTTCTCTATCGGTTGTGGCCGTTGGCGATCAAAATAGAGCCAGCTGCCTGGGTCAGCGATGACATAACGCAGCGCCACGCCGGCAGGCGGTTTGGCAAATCCAGCATAGTGTTGCACAAATTGCGCACCGGCGGAAAAACCAGCAACGGTGATCGACTGTATTTGCGGCCATTTTATTTTCAGTTCGGCAACCAGACGATCCAGTGCGGTAAATGAGCTGGTTTGCCCCAGAGTGTCGAGGCCTCCCTCGATCCAGGAACTGCAACTCCACAGCGCGTCGCCTGCCTGAGCGGCTGGGACTCCCGGTGAATGGCAGTGCGTGGCCTGGCTGCCACTGACGGGGAACAGAGGGGCGACCAGCAGCGTGTCCCCCGTTCTGGCAGACAGTTGGGCGGCCTTAATGGCGGCCTGCAGTGTTTTACCGGCATCTCGCGGGTGGCCATGAATGACGACCAAAGCAGAGCGTGGGGAGTTAGCCTGCGGTTTAGCCACAAAGTACGGCAGTTGGCCTGACCCCGCCAGTTGTAGCGGGTAAGTTTCAGCATAGTGGTTCAGTGCTGGGCTGGCGTGCAGGCAGAAAGCGTACAAGAGCCCAGACAGGCTCACCAGACGGCAGAGCCGCGTTATTGTTTTCATTATCATCATTCTGCCGTTGCACTACTGTCAAACATGATTCTCTCCCACCGGGTATTCAGTCACTCCTTGGTATGCACAAGTATAGTGAGTTCGGGTCGGAGCGTGGGAGAAACCAACCCTTACAGCTTGGTCTTTGATCTGCATACCAATAACGCTAGACTCTCGGATAACTGAAAAGCAGAGGGGATGAGGAATGGAAGTCATTGAGGGGCGCGAGTTACAGGTTCCTGACGCAGTGTATGCTTACCAGCTTGACGGCAAGGGTGGCGTAACACCGATTGATTACGAAGATAAAGTCACCTGCGACGAACCTTGCTGGCTGCATCTCGATTATGCTCATTCAGCTAGCGCCGAGTGGCTGACCACCACGCCGCTGTTGCCGGATGCGGTAAGGGAGGCGTTATCTGGAGAAAGTTCGCGACCGCGCGTCAGTCGGGTTGGCGATGGCACCATGATCACGCTGCGCAGTATCAATTTCAACACTAACTCGCGGCCGGATCAGTTAGTGACGATCCGTGTTTATATGACCGACAAACTGATCGTGTCTACCCGTCACCGTAAGGTGTACTCCATTGATCAGGTGGTGAACGATCTGCAAAATGGCAGCGGGCCGACCAACAGTGGTAATTGGCTGGTGGAAATATCCGATGCGCTGACAGACCATGCCAGTGAATTTATCGAAGACTTGCACGATAAGATCATCGATCTGGAAGATGCGCTGTTAGAGCAACAAATCCCTGAACGCGGGCAGTTGGCGTTGATCCGCAAACAATTGATTGTACTGCGTCGCTACATGGCGCCGCAGCGTGACGTATTTTCCCGTTTGGCAAGCGATCGCCTGCCCTGGATGAACGATGATGATCGTCGCCGTATGCAGGATATCGCCGACCGGTTGGGGCGAGGGCTGGATGACCTGGACGGCAGCATTGCACGTACCGCGATCCTGTCCGACGAAATCACCACCGTAATGGCCGATGCGATGAATCGCCGTACCTACACAATGTCTTTGTTGGCGATGGTGTTTTTACCGACCACCTTTTTGACCGGGCTGTTTGGTGTCAACCTTGGTGGCATCCCTGGCAATACAGCGCCCTTTGGTTTTGGGTCGTTTTGCCTGATGCTGCTCGCTCTGGTGCTAGGCGTGGGCTGGTGGCTGAAGCGGCGCCGTTGGCTGTAACCAAAAAGCCCTGAAAACCCGGTTAACATTGAGCGATATCAACTTTTCCGGGGGGGAAATGGGGCATGATCTCTCCCGCAGGTGAATGCAACGTCAAGCGATGGGCGTTGTGCTCCATAATTGTCTTACTTTCTTATATTTAGAATTACTGCATAGCACATTGATTCATACGATGCCGGTTTAATCACCGGCATTTTTTTGTCTGTCATTTTCCCCGTCAGGCGGCACTCTCATCCCAAAAACTGGCCTCGATCTTGTGCCCGTCCAGATCGCGCACAAAGCAGCCATAGTAGGCCTCACCATAATGCGGTCGTGAGCCGGGAGCACCTTCATCTTTTGCGCCGGCCTGCAGCGCCTGGCGGTAGAAATCATCAACCTGTTGTTTGCTGGTGGCGAAAAATCCCACATGCAGACCGTTACCGGTTGTCGCCGGTTTACCGTCGATCGGGATCTGCAACCAGAACTCCGGATAATCACGCCCATAGCCAATAGCACCAGGATGTTCTAACACCCGTCGGCAGCCTAATGCGGCAAGCGTGCGATCGTAAAAATCAGCTGCGGCTTCAAAATTATTGCTGCCGAGAGAAACGTGGGATAAGCAGGGGGTGATGTTCATCGGTAATCTCCTGATTGCTGTATAAAAACACAGTATAGGATAAAAACCGCACTGTCCGACGAATTCTGCTGAAATTGCGAGCGGGATCAAAAACGGGGAAGGAAAGGAACCGCCCGCAGAGTGCGGGCGGTATATCGACTTACTTAATTTCGAGAACGTCTAAACGCACCGGGGTGGCGTCATCCGCATCTTCCGGTTGCCAGCCGATCGGTTGCATGGGGAGGTCTTCGCGGTCAAAGGCCAAATCCCCGCCGTCAACAACCTCACTACCGTGATGAATGCCTTTAAAATCAAACAGGTTAAAGTCACTCAGGTGCGAGGTCACGACGTTCTGCGTTGCGCTGAACATGGTTTCCAGACGGCCCGGGTAACGTTTATCCCAGTCACGCAACATATCGCCAATGACCTGGCGTTGCAGGTTAGGCTGCGAACCACACAGGTTACATGGAATAATCGGGAATGCCTTGGCGATCGAGAAACGCTCAATGTCTTTTTCACGGCAATAAGCCAGCGGGCGAATGACCACGTGCTTGCCATCGTCGCTCATCAGTTTCGGTGGCATGCCTTTCAGCTTACCGCCATAGAACATGTTGAGGAACAACGTTTGCAGAATGTCGTCACGGTGGTGGCCAAGGGCAATTTTGGTCGCGCCCAGTTCGGTGGCGGTGCGGTAAAGGATCCCGCGGCGCAGGCGTGAACACAGCGAACAGGTGGTTTTGCCTTCGGGAATTTTGTCTTTGACGATGCTGTAGGTATTTTCCTCAACGATCTTGTATTCCACACCCAGGCTTTCCAGATAGGCTGGCAGAATATGCTCGGGGAAACCAGGCTGTTTTTGGTCGAGGTTTACCGCAATCAGTGAGAAGTTGACCGGTGCGCTCTGCTGCAGATTACGCAGGATCTCCAGCATGGTGTAGCTGTCTTTGCCACCGGACAGGCAGACCATGATACGGTCACCTTCTTCAATCATGTTGAAATCGGCGATCGCTTGGCCCACGTTACGACGCAGACGCTTTTGCAACTTGTTGAGATTGTACTGCTCTTTTTGGCTAATGGTTTGATTTTCTGACATTAAATCGTGCTCGTTCTCAATTGGGGGCACTATGGGCATGACGTTTTAGGCAGCGAGTTTAGCATTCTATGGGCTGATTGGGTATTTCATCCATACGCTCTTGGCCGCAAAGGCTGATTGCCGATTTTCAGTACACGCGAGCACGCGGTAAATCTTCCACCCGTGTGGTGTAAGCCGGAGAGAGAAACTCACGCTTCATTGACCATGTTTGCTGGTTTCCTTGTCCGGCAAACCACACCCCTGAATGCCCGGACTGATTGATTTTGTCCAGGGCGGCCATCAAACGTTCGCTGTTGGGGCGTGGCTGATATTCATCGAACAGGTCTAACTGAGCTACGCCTTGCGAGTAAAAGTCTTGCAGCATAACGCCGGCTTTTAGATAGCGGTGGCCGGGCTGCCAAATTTTATCAAGGCACCGAATCGCTGCTGCGATGATGTCGCGCGTATCTTGCGTTGGTGTACTGAGCATGATGCTCGCGGTGTTGCCATAATACTTTTCGTTGGCCGAGAAGGGGCTGGTTTTAACCCATGCGTTGATATTCCGGCAATATTGGTGCTCTGCACGCAGTTTTTCTGCCGCGCGGGAAGCATGCATACAGATTGCCTGATGCATATCACCATATTCGGTGACGCGTTCACCAAATGATCTGCTGCAAATGATCTGCTGTTTGGTTGGGGCAAACTCCTCGAGCGACAAGCAGGGTTCACCGCGCAGTTCACGCACTGTGCGTTCAATTACCACGCTGAAATGCTTGCGGATCATTGTGGTGCTGGCATCCGCCAATTGCAGTGCGGTTTTGATCCCCATATTCTGCAGCTCTTTGGTTAAGCGTCGCCCGATACCCCAGACTTCTATTACCGGCACTTTTGCCATTAATTTTCGCTGCCGCTCCAGGTTGGAAAGATCAACCACACCGCGGGTTTGTTCCCATTTTTTCGCTGCGAAGTTCGCCAGTTTTGCCAGCGTCTTGGTCTGGGCAATACCGACACCGACGGTGAGGCCGGTACATTGCAAAACGCGGTCGCGAACCTGGTGCCCGAACGTTGTCAAATCGACACAATTTTGTACGCCGGCAAGATCAAGGAAGCTTTCGTCAATGGAGTAAATTTCAACACGGGGGGCCATTTCTTCGAGCACGGCCATCACTCGCATCGACATATCGGCGTACAGCTCATAGTTGCTGCTGAATGCGATACCGCCTGCACGTTCAAAATCATGCTTTATTTTGAAGTAGGGCGCACCTGTTTTCAGGCCCAGGGCTTTAGCCTCTTTACTCTGCGCCACCACACAGCCGTCGTTGTTAGACAGCACAACAACGGGCCGCCCACGGAGGTCTGGGCGCCACAGTATTTCACAACTCGCATAAAAACTGTTCACGTCGGCCAGGGCGTACATTATTTCAGCCTCGTGATGGTTGAAACGACCACGCCGACGATATTCTGCTCGTCGTTGTCATCCCGCAGCGGTATTGGCCGGAACTTCGGATTCATCGGCTCAAGCTGCGCGACAGGATGCAGACACAGGCGCTTAACGGTGAACTCGCCTGCGATGCTGGCGATCACGATATCGCCGTGGCAGGCGCCAATGCTTCGATCAACCACCAGCATGGATCCGTCGGTGATCCCGGCTTCGATCATGCTTTCTCCGGAAGCGATCAGAAAGTACGTCGCCGAAGGGTGGCTAATGCAGTATTCGTTGAGGTCAATCCGTGCGTGTATGTAGTCTTGCGCGGGGCTGGGAAAGCCAGCCGGGACATTATCGGCGTAAAGCGGAATGCGCTGTTTCTCTGGGGTTGGTGTGGGTAAAAAGTGTTTCATGGTGCATTTCTCTATACTGTTTTTATATACAGTATAATCGAATTTTAGCCATTACAACCATAAAGAAAGTCAGGGGCGAGACGATCGTCAGTTATCTCCTTGTTGGGCAAGATGATCCTCTCGGAAAAGTTTTAGGGGGTGGCTCACAAGCGCCAGTGTCCGTGCGTTTTTACGCTCAGAAACGTTTTTTATCTGTCGGGACACACAAAACCGGGCAGGATACTCTCAGTCACTCATGATCATAATGGGGTACCTGCCTGATGATACGTACCTGCCTGCGTGCAGCCCTCTTGCTTTGCCTGACGCCTTTTGCCGCTAACGCCGTTGAGTGCTGTATTTTCTTGCAGCAGCCGCAGTTGTCACAGGTAAAAGCACAGACTCAGGGGGATGCCAACTATCAACGCCTGATACGTGATGCTGACAGCGCACTGCGAAAGCCGTTGCTCAGCGTCACTGATAAAGGCCTGACCCCGCCGAGCGGAGACAGGCATGACTACCTGAGCCTGGGGGCCTATTGGTGGCCGGATGCGAGTAAACCCAATGGGTTGCCTTGGGTTCGTCGCGATGGGCAGGTGAACCCGGCCAGTAAAAATGAACAGAGTGATGGCGTGCGGCTGGCAGAGTTCACCCAGCGGGTACAAACACTGGCATTGGCGGGGTATTTCTCCGGTCAGCAACGTTACAGCGATCGGGCGATTAGGCTGATCCGTACCTGGTTCATCGATCCATCAACGCGGATGAACCCAAACCTCAACTACGCTCAGGGTATTCCGGGCCGCGACAGCGGGCGCGGTAATGGCATTCTCGATGGGCGCTATTTTGCCATTCGCATTGTCGACAGCCTGTTATTGCTGCAACAGACTCCGGGGTGGACGGCGCAAGATGAAAGCCAGATGCGGCAATGGTTTGCCCGTTACCTTGACTGGTTGTTACACAGCCCAGCCGGTAAACAGGAGGGCGCCGCAAAGAATAATCACGGCAGTTGGTATACCGTGCAGGTAGCGGGCATTGCTGCCTGGCTCGGGCGTGACGACGTGGTGCGTGATATGGCCGTTTTGATGCAGCATAAGCTGGATGTGCAGCTTGCCGTCAACGGGACGCAACCGCAGGAACTGCTGCGTACTCGTTCGTTTCACTACAGTTACTTTAATCTGCAAGCCTTGGTCCTGATGGCGGGTTTGGCACAGCGACAGGGCATCGATCTCTGGCATTACCCTACAGAACAGGGCAGCTCATTATTGGCTGCGCTGGATTTTATGGCGCCTTATGTTGATGCGGCGCACCCGTGGCCTTATCCGAGTCTGGATCGGGTCGGGGTTCGTCTTGTTCCGCTGCTGATCCAAACCGACAGCATGCTGAAAACCAAACGCTATCAAACGGTGATTGAAAAAGCGCAATTTGACGTCAGGCAATGGCAGGGCAAAAGCAGTTACGTACGCGGTGCGGTGAAAGAGGCGCAGCGGCAAAGCTGGCTGGAAGCGGGGCGCGAACCGGTCGCGCCCCAATGATTTACTCAGCGGAGGTTTTTTCTCCTTTACCGGCCAGTAGACTGAGGAAGTCGTACTTTTCCTTCAGCTCTTTCTCGGCGGCCTGATACAACGCGCTGGCGACTTCCGGCTGCTGTGAGTTCAGGCGGCGGAAGCGCTGCTCTTTGAGCAGGGTTTCGGTCAGGTTGCTGTTGGGTGGCCGTGAGTCCAGTGCCAGTGCTGCTTTACCTTCATCTGCACGACGCGGATCGAAGCGATACAACGGCCAGAAGCCAGTGGCGGTCAACTGCTTCATTTGATCGTGGCTGAGTGCCAGATCGTAACCGTGCTCTTCACAAGGACTGTAGGCGATAATCAGGGACGGGCCCGGATAGGCCTCGGCTTCCTGAATCGCTTTCACCGTCTGGTTGAGCTGCGCACCCAGCGAGATTTGCGCGACATACACGTGGCCGTACATCATCATGCTGACGCCTAAGTCCTTACGTGCCTTACGCTTGCCGTGCTCGCCGAACTTGGTGACGGCGCCCAGTGGGGTGGCCTTCGACTGCTGACCGCCGGTATTGGAATAGCATTGGGTATCCAGCACCAGTACGTTGACGTTCTCGGTCAGGCTGAGGACGTGATCCAACCCACCGAATCCGATGTCGTAAGCCCAGCCATCGCCGCCAATCAGCCAGATAGATTTGTCCACCAGATAATCGGCGTCGGTCGCCAGCTGGCGTGCGTCGTTACCTTCAATCTGCATCAGCAGACTGCGCAGTTCAGCAATCTGCTGGCGGCGAGGTTCCGGAGCGATATCATCCATCTGCAGGGCATTAACCAACTGTGCCGGCAACTGCGGTGCCAGGCTGTTCAACAGACGCAACACGCGGCTGCGATGCTGATCGACCGTCAATCGGAAACCGAGACCAAACTCTGCATTATCCTCAAATAGCGAGTTGGCCCAGGCAGGGCCGCGGCCTTCGGCATTGGTGGTGTAAGGGGTGGTAGGCAAGTTGCCACCGTAAATAGATGAGCAGCCGGTGGCGTTGGCAATCAGTAGTCGATCGCCATAAAGTTGGGTCAAGAGCTTAATGTACGGCGTTTCGCCACAGCCGGAACAGGCACCGGAATATTCGAACAGCGGTGAGATCAGCTGCGACGTGCGAATGTCGATCCGTTCGAGCTGTGCAGGATCGATCTCCGGCAGTTGCAGGAAGAAGTCGTAATGCGCTTTTTCCTCAGCCAAATGCTCCAGGCGCGGCGCCATGTTGATCGCTTTGATGTCCGGGTTCTGGCGATCTTTCGCCGGGCACACCTCAACGCACAGATTACAGCCGGTGCAGTCTTCCGGGGCTACCTGCAGGACGTATTTCTGGCCACGCATATCGCGTGCCTTCACATCTAGCGATTGCAGTGAGGCAGGAGCATGTTCCATCGCTTCCGGTTGTACCACTTTAGCGCGAATCGCGGAGTGCGGGCAGGCGGCCACGCAGTGGTTGCATTGGGTGCACAGATCCGGCTGCCAAATGGGGATATCTTCGGCGATATTGCGTTTTTCCCACTGGGTGGTGCCAACCGGCCAGGTACCGTCAGGCGGGAAGGCCGACACCGGCAGTGCATCACCCAGTCCGGCCAACATCGCGGCAGTCACGGTTTTGACAAAGTCGGGTGCCGCGTCGGAGACCACGGGAGGGCGCATTGGGCTATTGTCGTTAACCGGCTGCAGCGGGATTTCAACCAGTGCGTCGAGCGTGGCGGCCAGCGCCTGCCAGTTACGTTCAACAATGTCCTGACCTTTGCTGCTGTAGCTGCGGGCGATGGCGTCCTGCAATTGCTGCAGCGCGACGTCGCTTGGCAGGATCTGGGTCAGGTGGAAGAACGCCATCTGCATCACGGTATTGATACGCGCACCGAGCCGGCATTCACGCGCCAATTTTGCCGCGTTGATAATGTAAAAACGCGCCTGACGTTGCAGCAGCACCGCCTGCACTTCCTGCGGCAGACGTGACCAGGCCTCTTCGGCACCGTATGGAGTATTGAGCAGGAAGATACCCCCTGGTTTCAAGCGTTCCGCCATCTGGTAGGTATCGATAAATTGCAACTGGTGGCAGCCTACAAAGTCGGCGCGGCTGACCAGATAGGCCGAGTTGATCGGGTGCTCGCTGACGCGCAGGTGTGACACTGTCAGGCCGCCGGCCTTTTTAGAGTCGTAAACGAAATAGCCCTGCGCGTACATCGGTGTGCTGTTGCCGATGATTTTTATGTTGTTCTTGGTGGCGGATACGGAGCCGTCGCTGCCCAAGCCGTAGAACAGTGCCTCCAACGAAGCACGCTGCGGTAGGGGGTCTTCACTGAGTGGCAGAGAAAGGCCGGTGACATCATCGAAAATGCCGACGGTAAAGCGCGGACGCGGTTTTTCCAATGCCAGTTCGTTAAATACCGCCAATGCACAGTCTGGCCCGAACTCCTTTGAGGACAACCCGTAACGGCCTCCAATGACCATTGGCATACTGGCACGTTCACCACGGCTGAAGGCTTCGGCCAGCGCGGTCATCACGTCCAGATAGAGCGGCTCCGCTAATGCCCCCGGCTCTTTGGTGCGATCCAGTACGGCGATTTTTTTTGCGCTCTCCGGCAGAACGCTGAGCAGATGCTGCGCGGAAAATGGCCGGAACAACCGGACTTTCAACACGCCGACTTTTTCACCACGGGTCAGCAGGGCGTCGATCGCTTCTTCGCAGGTGCCGATAGCAGAACCCATCAGGATCACCACGCGTTCGGCCTGCGGGTGGCCATAATATTCAAAAGGTTGGTATTTCCGCCCGGTAATTTGGGCGAATGTGTCCATGGCATCAATCACATGCTGACACGCGGCGTTGTACCAAGGGTTGGTGGCTTCACGCGACTGGAAATACGTGTCCGGATTGGCGGAGGTGCCGCGTACCACGGGGTGGTCTGGCGACAGGGCGCGGCTGCGATGTGCATCAATCGCATCCTGTGGCAGCATTTGGCGCAGAACGTCGTCGCTCAGCGGTATGATCTTGTTGATTTCATGCGAGGTACGGAAACCATCAAAAAAATGAATAAATGGCAGGCGGCTGTTGAGGGTGGCGGTTTGAGAAATTAACGCAAAGTCCTGCGCTTCCTGCACATTGCTGGCACACAGCATGGCGCACCCCGTTTGGCGTACGGCCATGACGTCTGAATGGTCACCGAAAATTGACAGCGCGTGAGTTGCAATCGTCCTGGCGGCGACGTGCAGTACAAAGGGCGTCAGTTCGCCGGCCAATTTGTACAGCGTCGGGATCATCAACAGCAGGCCCTGCGATGAGGTAAACGACGTCGACAGCGCACCGGTTTGTAACGCCCCGTGTACCGTGGCGATAGCGCCGCCTTCGGACTGCATTTCCACCACTCGCGGTACGTCTCCCCAGATATTCTGGCGGCCGTCACCGGACCAGGCATCGGCTTGCTCTGCCATGGTCGAACTGGGGGTGATTGGGTAGATGGCAATCACTTCGCTGGCGCGATAGGCGACGGAAGCGACTGCGTTATTACCATCTGTAGTAATCATCGACTTTACCTTTCATTGCTCAAAAAGCTGCAGGAGTCACCTCTTGCAATAATTAACAAAAGTCTAGCAGAGGGATATATTGGCTCTTTATCGCGTTTGTGTGGCGGACGATAAATCGACAAAAATCGGTGTAAACGGATATTTCTTGAATTGAGACCGTTCTGTGATGGAGAATTGTCATGCTTGTTTAACGACAATTTATTTCCGGCACGTCATACTGGTAAAACGGCAAACTTACAGAAGAAAAAACGATGAGTGGATTTATGTATTTGGCCATGGCAATTGTTGCAGAAGTGATCGCGACAACCATGCTGAAAGCCTCTGAGGGCTTTACCCGCCTATGGCCGTCACTGGTGGTCGTGATTGGTTACGGTGTGGCTTTCTGGGGGCTGTCAATGGTGGTGAAAACCATGCCATTGGGGATTGTTTATGCTATCTGGTCGGGCATGGGCATTGTTCTGGTGTCGATTGCGGCAGTATTTGTTTATCAACAAAAGCTGGATCTGCCTGCTGTACTTGGCATGGGATTAATTATTGCCGGGGTACTGGTGATTAATTTACTGTCAAAAACTGCCGCGCATTGATCCTTATTCCAACATAAAAATAGCCAGCGTGACATTCAGCGGCGCTGGCTGAAAATTGCAGTAATAAATAACTGAAAATAATGGATTGATTATAATCATTGCTTTTCTCTCGGCAGTGTTTCACCTGCATCTGTCAGCAACATCAGCACTGTTTTCTCGCCTGCGTTTTGTGCCATTCGGCGTAGCTGAAATCGCCTGCAGGTCCTCAACCGTCCCCTCAATTCGCCCAAGGTTAACCCGCTCTCGGGCCTCGCACTGAGGGTTCGACATCTGCGCTGCCGACAAGACGGAAAAACCCGGTAACCATAATAATCACTGCGCTGTTCAAATAAACGCCAAATAATTGCAGGAATATATTTTCATTATTTATATATCAGGCTAGATTAAATAGGTTTGCATCAAAGATAACAAAACGCGTCCGCAATAAAGTGATGCGAGTTATCAGCAATGGCGATTTTACACAGCGAAGTTCCGGGTTCAGGAGTGGAATAATGACAACATCTAAATGGGTGCTGGCCAGTGCCGTATTGCTTTTGGCAGCCTGCAGCAGCAAGAATGAAGAACCAGTCCAACAAGGCAACAGTGCAAGAATCAATAGCTTACAGACTAGCGCAAACTGCGCCATCGTTGGCGGCGTCACTACCGTGACCCACAACTTGAACGGCGAGGCGATCAGAATGTGTCAGATGCCGAATGGCAAACAGTGCGAAGAATCCACGTTGGGCCGGGGCGCCTGCGCGAGCGCCGGCTAACGTAAAAGCGCACCAGGCCGCCGGGCAGCCTGGTGCACAGGGATCACTGCACCCAATCGCGCAGTTTATAAATCAGGGTATGGTCACCGCCGCTCAGCGTTAACTGCTGTGCGCTGAGGGTGACTTTTGCCCCGTTGCTCAGCACGTCGCCGATCATTGCGTCCCACTGGTTGAGCTGCGGATCGGTGCACAGCATGCGGGTAGAGGCCAGGCCTTGCACCGTCAATACGCCGTCTTGCAATTGGCCATTGCCGAAGAAGCGGTTACACATGGCACCGGAAACGTGCATTGTTTCACCGAACTCGATATTAGGCCCATTGCCGTGCCCTGGCGTCACCGCTATACCGTCGACACTTTGCAGCACAAAGTGATGATGCAACAGATCGCTTTCTGTCACCGTCTTACTTTTCTGATTCATTCCACACCCGGCTAACAGCAGCACCGTTAACGCCACCAAGATAGGCTTGTTCATCGGCTCTCCTTGCTAAACCCGTCATACTTGAAACTGCCTCTTTGTTGGCTGCGTCTGCTCACCCCGGTCACCTGGTTGACCAGGCTCCCGGGGATTTACAGGCTTGCCGCCTCGACGCAACGCCAATTATCCAGGGTATAAAAATCAGGCATTGAGCTGGTTAGGGCAGTTCTCGCCGCGATCCAACAGGTTCACGTTTTGTAACGTGGTTTCCGATATGCTGGTCAGCGCCTCCTCCGTCAGGAAAGCCTGATGACCGGTAAACAGCACGTTGTGGCAGGCTGACAGACGGCGGAAAATATCGTCCTGAATCACGTCATTGGATTTGTCTTCGAAGAACAAGTCACGTTCGTTCTCATACACGTCCATACCGAGAGCGCCGATTTTTTGCTGTTTCAACGCATCAATCGCTGCTGATGAATCAATCAGACCGCCACGGCTGGTGTTGATGATCATCACGCCATCTTTCATGGCTGAAAAAGCGTCGGTGTTCAGCAGGTGGTGATTTTCCGGCGTTAGCGGGCAGTGCAGGGTGATCACGTCAGACTGTGCGTACAGCGTTTTCAGATCGACGTATTCTGCACCCAATTCCAGAGCCTCATCGCTTGGGTATGGGTCATAAGCCAACAGTTTCATGCCGAACCCTTTCAGGATACGCATGGTGGCGACGCCAATTTTACCGGTGCCGATGACCCCGGCAGTGCGGTTATGCATATTGAACCCAATCAGCCCTTCGAGCGAGAAATTGGCATCACGGGTGCGTTGGTAGGCGCGGTGAATACGGCGGTTAAGGCACATCATCATCCCTACCGCATGCTCAGCAACGGCTTCGGGTGAATAGGCCGGTACGCGCACCACCTTGATGCCCAATTCTTTGGCGGCATCCAAATCCACATTGTTGAAGCCCGCACAGCGCAGCGCCAGGATTTCGACGCCTAATGCCGCCAGCTCTTCAAGGACTTCACGGCTACCGTCGTCGTTGACGAAGATGCAGATAGCTTTACAGCCGGCGGCGTTTTTGGCGGTTTTTTTACTAAGCAAGAAGTCAAAGAACTCCAGCTCGAAGCCAAACTGCTGATTCACCAGTTCGAGATATTTACGGTCATACTGTTTGGTGCTGTATATCGCCAATTTCATCGTGGTTTCTCCCGCGTGATTTTGTGATCAATTTAACAGATTTTGGTAAATTCTACAATTGGTTAGCCCATGTCGGTAACGCTAAAAAGTGGTATGGGTCATCAGGTGAAGCTGTATCAATAAAGGTAGCTGGCGACGCTGAAACAGGCAGGATATTCAGTGTGTGCAGGAGGGTAAGGGACGTTGCTGAGCAGAGGATAAAAAAAATCCCCACGGGGGAGTGGGGAATGGCTTCTCTAGTATAGTTAGCTAGCAGCTGACTTTTGTTAGAATGATTGCAAGACTATTAATGATCAAATGTAACGACAATAACAAAAGTCTGAAACAGGTCATATACATGCGGTGAATATGTAACTAAAGCTTACAGGCTCCGTATCAATGCCTGTAAAAGTGCCTGTACGGGGTATCTTCGTCGGCCTCGGCTTCACCCTATGTCAAATTCATGCCATCATTATTGCTAATTCAGGCATAGACTTACCCTAAACGGCCTTGGGTCCGAAAAAGAGTGCCTCACTCAGGAATGAAGCAATCATTTAATGACTAAGCGATTGAAAGTATTCATAGGGATTGTGGTTAGTACGTTGATCCTGCTGCTGGCGCTATGGCAAACATTGCCGCGCTGGCTACCCCGCGTGCTTTCTCACTGGTTGCCGCAAGGTAGCCAGTTGGTTTTGCAGGGCAAACTGCAGTGGCAACAAGGGGCATTGCAGTTGGATGGCGCCCGTTTTTTAGCGCAGGACTGCTTACTTGCCGCCGTCGGACCGACACGCTTGGCTTATCATCAAGGGCGTTGGCAACTGGTCAGCGACACGCTGACTATCGATACCGCCTGTTTATCAAAATTGCCTCCCGGTGACGCCAGCAGTGCGCCACTGGCGTTAGATCAATTGCAAAAGCAATTGCCGCTATTGGATATCACCATCAAGAATCTCGCAGTGACCCCATGGCAATACTATGCCGGAAAACTGCAGGTCCATTCCTCCGCAGAGGGCCAGCGTTTACAGTATCAAGGGCCAAACATCAGCGTTGACGCGTTGTTGGACCCGCATCAACAATTGACACTCAACGACCTGACATTGTCTGCACCAAACAGCCCGCAGCCGTTGCATCTAACGGGGAAAATCGCCATTCCGCTGGATTTGGACAGCATCCCGGCTCAGGGGGCCCTACAGGGCGAAATGCAGACCGGTTACCTGAAAAAGCCGTTGCTGTTGGATATGCGCTGGCAACAGCAACAGGGTGTGCTGACGCTGACGGAAAAGGGTGAAGACAAACCTTTGGCAACATTGCCGTGGGAAATCAATCCACAGCAGGTCAGTATTACGCAGGGTGAGTGGCACTGGCCATACAGCCAGCAGCCGCTTAACGGCGGGGTGAGCATTGCACTGCACGATTGGAGCAAAGGGTTTGATGAAACCCAGATCAGCGCTCGTTTGAACGTTATCACCGACGGTCACAATGGCAAAGGCAATGCGGTGTTGACGTTGGGGCCGGGTAAAATCGGGCTGATCGACAGTAATCTGCGCTTCCAACTGACCGGACAGGCGAATCTGGCCGACTTCTCGATGACCGCCTCGATTCCCGGCATTATCAGCGGCACTATCCTCAACCCGACGCTGGTATTACAGCCAGGGGCGTTGTTACGCCTGTGGGGGAGCGCTACGCCAGAAATGAAGCTGGAAGAGGCTCGTTTGCCGCTGGCTGGCGTAAAAGTCACTGCTGCCGGTATTACGGGGCGTTTGCAGGCCATTATTAACGCCAGTGACAGTTACTGGGGCCGTTTCAAGCTGCATCTGGATGGCAAAGCGCAGGACTTTTGGCCAGATCACGGTAACTGGCAATGGCGCTACTGGGGCAATGGGCAATTGCCACCGTTACAAGCCGCCTGGGACGTCGCCGGCAGCGGCAGTTGGCAGGACAGTACACTGACTCTCGATCGCCTTTCTACCGGTTTTGACCAGTTGAAGTACAGCATCGTGACGGTAGATGCGCCGCGCCTGAGTCTCAGCCAGCCGCTGCGATGGCAGCGTGATGAGCAAAATCCCGCGTTCAACGGTGAGCTGCAACTGGTCTCGGGCAAGGTGAACTTCACTCAGGGTGGTTACCTGCCCGCGCCCGTGCTGTCACTGCAACTGCAGGGCAAGACGCCGGACAGTTTCCAGTTACAGGGCAAGTTGCAGGCTGAGCAAATAGGGCCCATCGCGTTACGTGGCCGCTGGGACGGTGAGCGTTTACGTGGTGAAGGCTGGTGGCCTAAACAGCCGCTGAACGTGTTCCAGCCACTGATTTCGCCCGATCTGAATATCAAACTGCGCGATGGTGAGTTTTACGCTCAATCTGCATTTTCCGCCGCTCGGGAACAAGGCTTTGAGGCGGGGGGCCATTGGGTGGTGAAAAATGGCGGTATGTGGTTGAAAGACGGTGAGATGAGCGGTCTGGATTTCGTCATGTCGTACCGGCTGAAAAACCATTTGTGGCAGTTGGGTGCCAAGCGACCGGTGATGCTGCGCATCAAATCATTCAGTAACCTGTTTGAAGTGCAGAACATCACTGCCGATCTTCAAGGCACCTATCCTTACAGCGATCAAGCCCCTCTGACGTTGAGCAATGTCGGCATGGACGCCTTGAATGGGCATATCAGCCTGTCGGCGCTGAGAATGCCGCAGCATGACGCCGCCGTATTGAAATTAGACAAAGTTGACCTCAGCGCGTTGTTTACCGCCCTGAAGCCAAAACAGTTTGCGATGTCCGGGCGGGTTAACGGTGAATTACCGCTGTATCTGAATCACCCCAAATGGTTGGTGCATAACGGTTGGATCGCCAATTCGGGCATGTTGACGCTGCGGCTGGACAAAGACATGGCCGATGCGATTGGCAGCAACAATCTGGCGACCGGTGCGGCGATTGATTGGCTGCGCTATATGGAGATCAACCGCTCACAGGCCCGCGTTGATCTCGACAACCTCGGTGAGTTGACGCTGAAAGCCCGAATTGACGGCGTCAATCCGCAAAAAAGCGCCAAGCGGGAGGTTATCCTGAACTATAGCCATCAAGAAAACGTGTTTCAGCTTTGGCGCAGTTTGCGCTTTGGCGACAATTTACAGGAGTGGCTTGAGCAGGCCCTCTCAAAACCAGGGGAACAACCATGAAAATTATTAGCGGACCTTTACTGGTTGCCGTGCTGAGCACGTCTATGCTGAGCGGCTGCGTGCCGCGCATCGAGGTCGCTACACCTAAAGATCCGATCACCATCAACATGAATGTGAAGATCGAACATGAAATTCACATCAAAGTGGATAAAGACGTCGAAAATCTGCTGAAAGACCAAAGCGGTTTATTCTAGGAGCCAACATGAAAAAACGTTACTTAGGCTTGATTGGCGCCGGTTGGTTGTTCAGCAGCATGGCGATGGCACTGACACTGGATGAAGCCAAGCTGCAGGGGCGCGTAGGGGAAACGCTCAGCGGTTATATCGCACCGGTGAAGCAGGATGCCGAAACGCTGACGTTGGTGAAAAGTATCAATGCCGGGCGCACTGAGAAATACCAGCAAGTTGCGGATGGTAACCATATCGCCATCGACGATGTGGCGCGTATGGCCGGGCAGAAACTGGTGTCGCGTGCACCCGCAGGGGAGTATGTACGTGGCATTAACGGTCAGTGGCTGAAGAAATAAAAAAAAGCGCGCCATCAGGCGCGCAATAAAATACAGCATTGGATTTTTATGAGGGTAATGCAGGTGTGACAGGACTTGGGGCTTTCCGTTGCGACTTCGCAGGGGCATAACGCCCCTGTGTGGGTCATCAGGCGGCAACAACCTGTGCCAGTACAGCCTTGGCATCGGCTTGTGCTTTGGTCGCGACGTCTGGGCCGTAGGCGATGCCTTCCGCGAACACGAACTCAACGTCAGTGATACCGATAAAGCCCAGGAACAGACGCAGGTAAGGTTCTACCAGGTCAGTTGGCGTACCTTTGTGAATGCCACCGCGGCTGGTCAGGATGATGGCACGTTTACCTTTTACCAAGCCTTCAGGGCCATTTTCGGTGTAGCGGAAAGTGACGCCGGCACGGGCAATCAGGTCGAAATAGTTTTTCAACTGGGTTGGGATGTTGAAGTTGTACATCGGTGCTGCCATAACGATAGTGTCATTGGCCTGCAACTCAGCGATCAGCTCATCGGACAGCGCCAGTGCTTCGATTTGACGCGGAGTCAACGGCGCATCAGAAGGGCGCAGCGCGCCAACCAGCTCACCGTCCAGCACCGGAATTGGCTGTGCAGCCAAGTCACGCACGGTGATGGTGTCGTTGCCATGGGTATTGGCCCACTGTTCAACGAAGAAATCGGCCAGTTGGTTTGACTGAGAATAGCCCGCCAGGATGCTTGATTTGAGAACCAATACTTTGCTCATCGTTAATTCCTTACGTTATGACAGTGACATCAGGACGAAGCGTCCCTTGCATGCAGTACACTCTATTCACATTTTTTCATCAGTGATAGCGCAATATTTCGAGACCTTTGTTCGATTTTATTGAATAACCTGTTGAGACATAAACAGCGGGATTATGGGGAGAAAGCGGCTTGTGATATTCTGCGCGGCTAACGCTGAAAAATGGCTAAAACATCATTATACCGTTGCTAACGCTTGATACAGCAGCGATGAAACAAGGAATACCGAACGTGAAATCTCCGCTCGCGGCATTGTCTGCCCAACTGGGCGAGCTGATGCTCCGTGATCAACAACGCCTGCAACGTCGCCTGCAAGGCGCACGAAAAATCAAAAATACCGATGCTCAGTTGGCGGCGGCCGTTGAAATCGAAAGTGACATAACCACCGCGCTGCGTAAAGTGCAGTCGCGTGCGGCGACATGCCCGAAAATCACCTACCCGGAAAATCTGCCGGTCAGCCAGAAAAAGCAGGATATTCTGCAGGCCATCCGCGATCATCAAGTGGTGATTGTCGCCGGTGAAACCGGCTCGGGGAAAACCACCCAGTTACCGAAGATCTGTCTGGAACTTGGGCGCGGGGTGAAGGGGTTGATTGGTCACACCCAGCCACGGCGTTTGGCGGCACGTACCGTCGCTAACCGCATTGCCGACGAGCTGGAAACGCCGTTGGGTGGCAGTGTCGGTTATAAGGTGCGTTTTAACGATCAGGTTGGGGAAAATACCCTGGTCAAGCTGATGACCGACGGCATCCTGTTGGCAGAGATCCAACAGGATCGGCTGCTGATGCAGTACGATACGTTGATCATCGATGAGGCGCATGAACGTAGCCTGAATATCGATTTTATCCTCGGTTACTTGCGTGAATTGTTGCCTAAGCGGCCAGATCTTAAAGTTATCATCACCTCCGCCACTATCGATCCGCAGCGATTTTCGCGCCATTTTAATAATGCGCCGATTATCGAAGTCTCCGGCCGTACGTACCCGGTGGAGGTACGTTATCGTCCCGTCGTGGATGACGCCGATGATACCGATCGCGATCAACTGCAGGCGATTTTCGATGCGGTAGATGAGCTCGGCCGCGAAGGGCCGGGGGATATCCTGATCTTTATGAGCGGTGAGCGCGAAATCCGCGACACCGCCGACGCGCTGAACCGTCTGAATCTGCCACATACCGAAGTCTTGCCCCTCTATGCTCGGCTGTCGAACAGCGAACAGAACCGAGTATTTCAGTCGCACCACGGCCGGCGTATTGTGCTGGCGACCAACGTGGCAGAAACCTCACTGACCGTTCCGGGTATCAAGTACGTCATTGATCCGGGTACCGCCCGTATCAGCCGCTACAGTTTCCGCACCAAGGTGCAGCGTTTGCCGATCGAACCGGTGTCGCAAGCGTCGGCTAACCAACGTAAAGGCCGCTGTGGGCGTGTATCGGACGGTATTTGTATTCGCCTGTATGCGGAGCAAGACTTCCTGTCACGGCCTGAGTTTACCGATCCGGAGATCTTACGTACCAACCTGGCGTCGGTCATCCTGCAGATGACCTCACTCGGGTTGGGCGATATCGCCGCTTTCCCGTTCGTGGAGGCCCCGGACAAGCGTAATATTCTGGATGGCGTGCGCCTACTGGAAGAACTGGGGGCGATTAAAACAGCGGAAAACGGCCATTACCAGCTCACCCCGCAAGGGCGTCAATTGGCACAGTTACCCATTGATCCCCGGTTAGCGCGTATGGTTCTGGAGGCACAAAAAAGCGGCAGCGTGCGCGAGGTGATGATCATCACCGCGGCACTGTCTATTCAGGATCCGCGTGAACGGCCAATGGACAAACAGCAGGCGTCGGACGAAAAACATCGCCGCTTCGCTGATAAAGACTCTGACTTCCTGGCCTACGTGAATCTGTGGGACTGGCTGAAAGAGCAGCAAAAAGAACACTCTTCCAGTCAGTTCCGCCGGCTATGCCGCAATGACTTCCTGAACTACCTGCGGGTACGTGAATGGCAAGATATTTACACCCAATTGCGCCAGGTGGTGAAAGAATTGGGGCTGCCGGTGAACAGTGAGCCTTCCGATTATCGCAGCGTGCACACCGCGCTGTTGACCGGCTTGCTGTCACATATCGGTCAGAAAGATGCCGACAAACAGGAGTTCACCGGCGCCCGCAACGCACGTTTCTCGATCTTCCCTGGCTCAGGACTGTTCAAAAAACCACCGAAATGGACCATGGTGGCCGAACTGGTGGAAACCAGCCGCCTGTGGGGGCGAATTGCCGCGCGGATTGAGCCGGAGTGGATAGAGCCGCTGGCTCAGCATTTGGTGAAGCATAGCTACAGTGAACCGCACTGGTCGAAATCCCAGGGAGCGGTCATGGCCAGTGAGAAAGTGACGCTGTTCGGCTTGCCGATTGTTGCCGCGCGCGCGGTGAACTACAGCACCATCGATCCTTTATTGTGTCGTGAGTTGTTTATCCGTCATGCGTTGGTGGAGGGCGACTGGCAAACGCGCCATGCGTTCTTTAGCGCCAACCTGAAGCTGCGAGCAGAAGTGGAAGAGCTGGAACATAAATCGCGTCGCCGTGACATTCTGGTGGATGACGAAACCCTGTTCAGTTTCTATGACCAGCGCATCCCGAATGATGTGGTGTCCGGGCGCCATTTTGACCATTGGTGGAAAAACGCCAGTAAGCAGAATGCGGATCTGCTCAACTTTGAAAAAGAGATGCTGATCAAGGATGGCGCCAATAAGGTCAGCGCGCTGGATTATCCAAACACGTGGTACCAAGGCAATCTCAAACTGCGTCTGACATACCAGTTTGAGCCGGGTACCGACGCCGACGGCGTTACGGTGCATATTCCGTTGCCCATTTTGAACCAGGTAGAAGAAAAGGGGTTTGAATGGCAAATTCCGGGCGTTCGCCGTGAATTGGTGATTGCCTTGATTAAGTCGTTACCCAAACCCGTCCGCCGCAACTTTGTACCGGCACCCAATTACGCAGAAGCCTTCCTTGGGCGAGTGACTGCGTTGGAATTGCCGTTGCTTGATGCGTTAGAACGCGAACTCCGTCGCATGACAGGTGTGACGGTGTCACGTGATGATTGGCAATGGGATCAGGTGCCCGATCACCTTAAGATGACGTTCCGGGTGGTGGGTGAAAAACACAAAACCCTGCTCGAAGGAAAAAATCTGACGGCGCTGAAATTACAACTGAAGGACAAAGTGCAAGAGACGCTATCTGCGGTGGCGGACGACGGGTTGGAACAAAGCAATCTGCACATTTGGAGCTTTGGTACATTGCCGGCGTTTTATGAGCAGAAACGCGGCGGCTATTCGATGAAAGCCTATCCGGCGCTGGTGGACGAAAAAGACAGCGTAGCGATCCGCCTGTTCGACAGCGAACAAGAGCAACAGCAAGCAATGTGGCAGGGTACTCGCCGCTTACTGTTACTGAATATTCCTTCACCAATCAAATATCTGCATGAAAAACTGCCTAACAAAGCCAAGTTGGGGTTGTACTTCAACCCCTACGGCAAAGTGTTGGATCTGATCGACGACTGCATTTCGTGTGGCATCGACAAACTGATCGCAGAACATGGCGGGCCGGTGTGGCAGGAGGAAAACTTTGCCCGCCTGCAGGAATTGGTGCGTGGCGAACTGAACGAAACCGTGGTTGGGGTCGCTAAGCAGGTTGAGCAAATCCTGACGGCGGTGTTTAACATCAACAAAAGGTTGAAAGGCCGGGTGGATATATCGTTGGCACTGGCGCTGTCGGATATTAAAGCTCAGCTCGGTGGCTTGGTGTATCGCGGTTTTGTGACCAACAACGGCTGGAAGCGTTTGCCGGATACGCTGCGTTATCTGCAGGCGATTGAGCGTCGCCTGGAGAAGTTGGCTGTCGATCCACACCGCGATCGTGCACAGATGCTGCGGGTGGAACAGGTACAGCAGGCTTGGCAACAGTGGCTGAACAAGCTGCCGCCGAAGCGACAGCAGGATGATGAGGTGAAAGAGGTACGCTGGATGATTGAAGAGCTGCGCGTGAGCTTGTTCGCTCAACAGCTGGGGACACCTTACCCTATCTCTGACAAACGTATTCTGCAGACTATGGAGCAGCTTTCTGGTTAAGCGACGCTAACAGGCAGCCTGCACAGCTCAGACACAGCAGGCTGCACACCAGCAGTGTCGTTGCCAGGTCTTGCCCAAGGGCAGCCAGAGAGAGCCCGACACCAATCAGCAGGTAGTAGAGCAGGCCAAAAATTGCGCCGGCGGTGCCCAATTGCTGTCGGTAGTTATTCAGCGCCTGGCTCAATACGTTGGGGATCGCCAACCCGAAAGCCAGGGTGATCAACATGCTGGGTAGCAGCATCATCAGGCTGTCTTGCCAGTAACATAAAGCCAGTGCGGCGCCGAATGCTAACAGACTGCCCATCAGGATCTGACGTTCAGCGCCGATGCCCCTGGCTAACAGATGACGGTTCACCAGCGCCCCGAGCAGGCTGCCCAGTGCCAGAACAATGCCCGAGTAACCAAACTGCTGGCTGCTCAGCCCCAATCGTTCGAACATAAAGGGGGCCAGGCTGAAGTAGCTGAACACCATGACATTGAAGCCCGCCACTAATAACGCGCAAGACCAGATATGTCGGTCCCGCAGGATAATCCAGCCGCTGCTTGCCGAAGAAACCGTCGAGGAGTCTGCCGACTGTGTTTCCGGCAGTGCGGCCCAACACCAAATCAACAGCACCAGAGCCAGCACCCATTGAGCGGCGAATATCGCCATACTGCCACCCCAGTTGACCAATATTCCCCCCGCCAACATGCCCAACACCGGACTGACAGAGAGGGCAATACCGAGGGTGGCAAAGATTTTCCCTAGAGCATGCCCCTGGTAAACATCTCGCAACATGGTTTGCGTTACGATGGAACCGACTGCTGCACCAAACGCGATGGTGGCACGGGCGGCCAATAGCAGCGTGAAATCGTTGCTCAACAGCGCCATAACGGCACCGCCAAGATAGAACGACAGCCCTGCAAGCATTGTCATTCTGCGGCCGAGCCGATCGCACATCACCCCCCAGAAGGCAACGCCTAAGGCAAAAGCAAAGAAATAGATCGACAGCGTCTGGCTGGCCTGAGCAGCGCTGACGTTGAAATCGGCACGGATTGCCGTGAGTGCCGGACTATAGAGTGTTTCGAGCACTTGTGGAGCCATTATGGCGGCAACCATTAATGGCAATGGTAAGCGTGACATGGAGATAAACCTTTACGAGTGAATAATCGCGCCAGTATAGGGAAAGGCTACATGCTCGATTACAATCATAAGGACAAAAAACAACGAAAAAGAGACAATTCGATGGCATTCATTACCCAGCAGGATGTGTTTGACCCAGATATTCTGCCGGCCCCGTTGCTGGGGATTGCAGCGGAATTGGCCAAACATGATTCTGAAGAGCATGAACATCGACGTGCGCAGTTGCTGTATGCCGCACGTGGATGCATGACGGTGACGCTGGCCGACCGTTGGCTGATTTTGCCGCCAACGCGTTGCTTGTGGATCCCTGGTGGTATCCGGCATCGGGTTCAACTGCACGGACAGGTAGCTTATCGCTCGATCTATCTGGAGCCTGCGTTAGCGCCCAACATGTCGCATGAGTGTGCAATATTGGCGGCCAATCCTTTGCTGGCCGCGGTGATTGAGCGTATCGCTTACTGGCCACTCAACCAGGTTATTGAATGCCCGTCAGCACGAGATCTGGTGCCGGTACTGGTTAACGAACTGCATATGGCGCGGCTTGAGAATACCGGCCTGATACTGCCATGCGACTCTCGTCTGGCCCTTTGGCTGGAGGATCTCGATAGGCACGATGAATTACCGGGGTTGAGTGTATTGGCACAGCAACTGAATTTGCACGCCAAAACGCTAACGCGTATTTTCCAGCGCGAGACTGGGCTGAGTTATCAACAATGGAGTCAGCAATGGCGGTTGATGCGGGCGATAGCGCTGTTGGCGGAAATGTCGTCGGTCAGTTCAGTGGCGCAGCGTTTGGGTTTTTCCAGCGACAGTGCCTTTATCGCTTTCTTCCGCCAGTTTACCGGCACGACACCCAAGCGGTTTATGAAAGGAGACGAAAGAGAAACAACCGGCGCGGAGACCCACGCCGGAGGGGAATAGCTTACTTTCCGGCTGCCAATGCGTCGAGCGCATCACGAATGCCGGTGACGGCCAGCGCTCGGTTATCGGCACGGTAACGATCTTTAGCCGCCGGTGCGGAGCTTTGAATGGCGATCAACGACCACCCATCGGCCGTTTTCAGCAGTAACGGAGAGCCGCTATCGCCGGGGAGTGTATCGCACTGATGCGACAGAACACCTTGCTGGGCCCAACCTGTCACTTTACAGTTTTGGTGACTATAAAGGTCGTCCAAATGATCTTCCGGATACCCCGCCTGAGTAATTAAGCGTTTGGCTTGTTTCATCGCTTGGGTCAGCGCCTTGCTGTCGCCTTGCCACAGTGGCAGCGGTTTAATCGGCAAGGTATTTTTATCCTTCAAGCGAATCAGCGCAAAATCATAAGCCGCCGCCGCGGGGGGAACAATCCAGCCATCACCGTCAGGTTTGAGCTTTTTGCCCAGCTTGCGGTCAACTAACGTTTCAATATTGCTCGTTTGGTATTTCCACGTTTTATTACCGGCAACAAAACGCAGCGCGATAGCTTTGTCCAGTTGGCCCGGAGGTGCCAGTACACAATGACCGGCAGTAAGTGCCAAATGAGGGGAAATAAGCGTGGCGGTGCACAGGTTACCGCTGGCGGTTTCCACTTGCCCAATCGCCTGCCACGGCCAACCGTCGGTTTCAGTGACCTTAACGCGTTCATCTTTGCCAAAAAATAGGCGGGTTTGCTCAGCAGCCGACGCGTCGGATGGGCTATCAGCCCGAGCTGAAAGGGAAAGTGCGAGCGGAAATGAGCACAGCAACAGCAAAACGGTTATGCGCATAAGTTTCTTGCCTGGAAAATACGGGTCATCCATAAACACACTGAATGGTAACTATAGACTGATTTCGTTGCCGTGTGGATGGGCAGTGATTGATTTTTCAATAATTTCTAATCCAGAAAGGCTGTGCAGCTACAGATAAAAAAAGGCGGCGATCAGTCCGCAGAGGATCAGAGTGGCCAAAATAATTTCAAATAAGTAGCGACGCAGCATGATGAGAACCCCCGATGAAAAAACACCCGGCGAACCGGGTGTTGGAAAACTCAAGCCTGGACTGGTGAGGGGAGCCTCACATCAGATTGCTGTTACGCAGCTTTTTTATGGCTGGATTTTTTGTGGTGTTTTTTGGCTGCCTGTGCTTTCTGAGCAGGGGCTTTTTTGGCTGTGGCTTTGTGGTGCTTTTTAGCCGCCTGCGCTTTTTGTACCGGTGCTTTCTTCGCGTGATGTTTTTTCACGTGAGTTGTTTTGGCCGGTGCAGCCATGGTGGTGGTAGCGGTCGCCGCAGGTGCGGTCGTGGTGGTGGCAGCGTCAGCAGCGAAAGCAACAGAAGACAGACCCATTGCAGCGGCAACAACCAGAGCTAATACTTTTTTCATTGTTGATTCCTCAAGTTACTCATCATGTATCAAGCCCACTGCGGGGCCGGTGTTAAGATAGTAGGCAAACCGCGGAATGCTTTCCGTGAGTGATTGGTTTCGGCGTGTAACCTAATGTACATCGTGGTTTTTGGGGCCCGGATGGCGGGGCGAATATCAACCGGCGTATGCGCTGTCTGGCGCGAATGGCGATGATAAATGAGCGGATATACACCTTTGCGGCGGTTATCACTTAATCTTATTTTAGTTACAACATACATTAAGTGAGTAGCCAACCTCCACTCTGTAACCAAGGTGTCGCAAGTAGGGACAGTGGGTTATGACGCAATGACGGTCAAACAGGGGAAAAAAGGCACGGGGTTAGCCGTGCCTGGGGAATGCATTACAGGTAGCGGCTTTCCAGATGCTTACGGAAGTAGCTTGGATTCAAGGGTTCACCGGTTGCATTGGTGATCAGTGTATCGGTAGGGAAGCGGCTGCCGTGACGCCAAATATTATTCTTCAGCCACTGGAACAGTGGGGTCAGGTTGCCTTCGGCGATATCATTGTTCAGTGTAGGTAGCGCTTTGCCGATGGTCTGGAAAAGCTGCGCTGCATACATGGCACCGAGAGTGTAAGTCGGGAAGTAACCGAAGGCACCGTCGGTCCAGTGGATATCTTGCATACAACCATTCCGATAATTACCGACAGTATCCAAACCAAGGTAGCGGTGCATTTTTTCGCCCCACAGCGCTGGAATGTCTTCCACTTCAATGTCGCCTTCGACCAAGGCTTTCTCGATCTCATAACGCAGGATCACGTGGGCCGGGTAGCTCACCTCATCAGCGTCTACACGAATCAGACCGGGTTTCACGCGTTGGTTGAGGCGGATGAAGTTATTTTCTTCCAGTGCCGGTTGCTCACCGAATTGTTTGATGATCAGTGGACGCAGAATCTTGAGAAAGTCGCTACTGCGCGCCAATTGCATTTCAAACAACAAACTCTGCGATTCATGAATAGCGGTAGAACGCGCTTGTGCTACGGGCTGACCCAGCCATTCACGCGGCAGATTTTGCTCATAACGGGCATGGCCAGTCTCATGCACAATACCGAGCAGGGCCGTCAGAAATTCTTTGTCGTTGTAGCGAGTCGTAATGCGCACATCTTCCGGAACGCCGCCGCAGAATGGGTGTGCACTGACGTCCACGCGGCCACCATCAAAGTTAAAGCCGAGCAGTTTCATCACGCTCAAACTCAGTTGGCGTTGGGTATCGACATTAAACGGGCCTTGCGGAATAAGGCAGGGTTCCTGAGCCTGTTTGGCCACCACTTTTTGCAGCAGGTCAGGCAACCAGGTTTTCAGATCGCCAAAGATGCGGTCGATATCGCTGCTGCGCATACCCGGCTCGTACAGGTTCAGCAAGGCGTCATAACGGCTGGAACCAGCCGCTTCAGCACGGATCTGTGCTTCCTGGCGGCTCAGTTTGACCACTTCACGCAGGTTTTCTGAAAAGCCGTCCCAATCATTGGCCGGACGTTGGGCGCGCCAGGCGTGTTCACAGCGTGCACCCGCCAGCGATTTGGCTTCAACCAATGACTCAGGCACCAGCACTGCGTTGTCATATTGGCGGCGCATTTCTAACAGATTGGCCTGATCGATGTCATCAAGTGTTTCTTGTTGGGCACGTTCAAACAGGCGACCGGTTTTTTCTGCCGTCAAAATTTGATGTTGCAAGACACTCAGTTCCGCCAGTGCTTCTGAGCGCGCTTTACTGCCGCCCGATGGCATCATGGTTTGCATGTCCCAACCGGCAATGGCTGACAGGTGACCGAAACGCGACAACCGGGTGAAAAGGGCGCGTAGCTCGTCATATGAAGGTGAAGGGGTATGTGCAGATGTCATCGTTTAGCTCCATATTATTGTAATCCGGAGAACCCTCCAGGCCTTTCAAGCAATTGCGTAGGCAGGGTTACACCGGGTCTGCTTTTAAATTGAAATTGGGTTTGACCGGCCAACAGAAGCGGAAGCAAGCGCCGCCGAGAGAACTGGCATCGACGTAAACCTGGCCCTGATAGGCGACAGCAATAGAGTGGACAATGGCCAGCCCCAGCCCACAGCCACCCGTGGCGCGATCACGGCTTGGATCCAGACGGACAAAGGGTTCGAATACCCGCTCTCGTTCTTCCGGCGGAATGCCAGGCCCGTCGTCTTCTACCTGGAGACAGGCGTTGTCACCATCAAACCACAAGCCGATACGCAGGCGTTGTTCGGAATAGCGCAGCGCATTGTTTACCAGATTATCCAGCACCCGCTCCATCAACCGCAAATCAACGCCACCAAAATCACCGGTATGGGGGATATCCAGCTCTATTTCGCGTTCAGGGTGGATTAGGCGCAGATCGTCAGCCTTATCTTCTAGCCACTTGGGTAAATCGAGCGGTTCAATATTGAGTGCGACCTGCGGACGGTCAAGCCGTGCATAGGTAAGTAGTTCGTCGATCAGCGACTCCAACTGGCCGATGTCGCGGTTCAGAGCTTGTTGTTCGCTATCTGACAGGTTTTCACTCATTGCCAGTCGGTAGCGCAGACGAACCAGCGGTGTGCGCAATTCATGAGCGATACCGTCGATCAACTGCTTCTTGCTGGCGATCAGGGTATTGACGTTATCCGCCATCTGGTTAAACGCCACCCCCAGCCGGTTCAGACTGGACGTTGGGTCAAAATGGGTGCGCTCGTCAAGATGCCCGGCGCCGAGTCGCTGAGCCGCGTTTTCAAGCTTGAGCAAATCTTGCCAGTGCGGTCGCATCCACAGGAAAACCGGTAACGCCAGCGACATGCCTATAAACACCAGCAGTGCCAAATCCAGCAGCCGCATCTGATGCAGATAGAACAAATAGGGTATGGGACCGACAACCAGCACGTAGTGGCTACGCGGAATGCGTTGCATAAACGTGTATTGATCGTCGAGGGCGATGATCTCCCCAAGACGAAGCCGTTTCTTCAGATCCTCACTCAGATCCTGTTTACCGAGGGGTTCGATGTGCAGCTTGAACGACAGATTTAAGTCCAGCGTCGCGATGGTTTTATTCCAGTCTTTCAGTGGAATTTCCCGCAGTTCACTGCGCATCAGGTATAAGGAGCTCTTCATCAAATCGTCCATCGACTGGCGACCGGCGCGTTCGGCGGTGACTTTGTACACCAGCCCCACCAGCATTGCCATCACCAGGAAGCACACGAAAAGCAAGAGGAAGAATTGGACAAAGAGCTTTCTCATTGCTGCACGAACTCCCAGGCGTTCGGAGCGAACAGGTAGCCTTTGTTGCGCACGGTTTTTACGCGGAATGGCTCAAGGGTATTGTCATAGAGTTTGCGACGCAGGCGCGAAATGGCCACGTCTATACTGCGATCAAGGCCGTCGTAGCTCACGCCGCGCAGGTTCTGCAACAAGGCTTCACGATCCATGATTTGACCTGCGTGAGTGGCTAATTCCCACAGCAGATCAAAATCTGAGGTGGAAAGGGTGATGGTCTCTTCGCCCAGCGTCACTTGACGGTTGACCGGGTCGATGCACAACAGCCCAAAGTGCAACGCATTGTGCTGGGTGATCGGCTGGCTCGACTCTTCCTTGGGTTGATTACTGTGCTGACGCAGGTGCAGTCGCAGCCGAGCCAGTAACACCGCAGGCGGTGTGGTCTTCAAGATGTAATCATTGGCGCCCATTTCCAGGGAGAGGATATGGTTCATGTCGCTGTCGAGTGAGGTAAGCAGGACGATCGGGCCAGGGAAGGTCGGACGCAGATCGCGACACAGCGTCATGCCGTCCTTACCAGGCAACATAATGTCGAGTAGGACCAGATCCGGCTGCTCCAGCTCGATGCGTGCCTGCGCACTGTCGCCACGCGGCTCAATCAACACTTCAATGTCGTGTTTGCCCAGATAGGCGGCAATCAGCTTGCCGACTTCAGGATCGTCTTCTACAAAAACAATTTTATGCATATTCAGCGGTTTTATCAGAATAACGGCGTTCAGCATAACGCGGGGTTCCGCGATACGCCATGCAGATCTTTGTGCTAACGCAGCGGACGTCCGCCATCAACGCCGTGGGTACGGCCTGTGACATAACGACTGCTGAGCAAGTAGTTCACCAGGTTAACCACTTCACTCTCGCCGGGGGCGATTTTCATCAGTGACTTTGCCAGTGCCTGCTGACGATAAGGCTCATCGTCACCTGGATTGAAAATAATCAGCGCCGGCGCGATGGCGTTCACTTTAACTTCTGGTGCCAGCTTGCGGGCAAATGAGCGCGTCATGTTGTCCAATGCAGCCTTACTGGCCGCATAGGCAATGTGTTTATCGCTACCTTTTTCCACCACATAGTCGGTTAGGTGGATAATATCCGCCCCGGCTTGTCCCTGACCCAGCAGGCAGGGTTCCAGCAATTGATTCAGTAGATAAGGCGTGTAAACGTGAATTTGCAACATCGCTGCCATGACTTGCTCTGGCGGTACTTCTGGCGACTCTGCCTGCCAGGCACTGGCGTTGTGGATCACGGCACGCAGTTTAGGCGCGATTAGACGGACTTGCTCGGCAAAAAGGTAGATACCGTCGTGCGTTGAAAAATCCCCCTGAATGCAGATTGCCCCCAGTCCTTTCAGCTCGTTCAACGCCGGGTAGTCACTGCGATAGGCAATGATAACGGGAATATCGCGTTGCAAGAATGACTTGGCCAGTGCCAGACCAATCCGGCGTGCGCCGCCTGTTATCAGCACCGGGGCTGAGTTGTGATGTTCCATTGATTAAAGCTCCTGGACAGACTGGCAAACAATAGGGGAATTATGCCATTATACGGCGGAAATTCGTTAAAGCTTCGCATCGATTATCCATTTCAGGATGTAATACCCAGGCAATGAGAGGAAGGGATGAACAGCAGTCACCTTGCACCCGTCGCCCGCAGTGAAAAAATCTGCTTTGATTACATGGAATTTCTGTCTGCATCGTGCAAGAAGCACTGGCGATTTGTTGATGCAATCTACGGTGTGATGCCATTTTTTGGCATGGTATTGAAGTCTCAGGCAAGTGCCACACAAACGCGGAAAGAGCATTTGAAGGCGTTGGCGTTGCAGGTCGTGTCCACCCAGGTCAGCGACGAAGCCAATATTGTACGCCTGATAGATCTGGCTCAGCAGCAGGGCTTGGCGGTATTTGAGATTAAATTGCCGTATGCATTGGATACGCAGCAATTGGCGACCATTCAACAAGAGTGTGTCGAGGGCGTTATCATTTCTCAGGTTGAAGAACGCATGACGATCAGTCTGCGCATCTCCCAAGGTAATTAACCGGGTGGTCCCACCCGGTCATACACGACTTATTGCAGCATAAACCAGCCCGCCGGCACCGTTGCCACCAGCAACAGTAGAATACTGCCTTTTTCCAGTTGATTCAGCAGCTTGACGTCATCATGCCCACGTCTGGCATAGATGAATACCAATAACCCCGGTGCATATAACAGAACCGACATCAGCAAGTGCATCAATCCTGATGCGTAAAGCAGCCAAATCCCATACAAGCAGGCACCTGTCGCAGCGAACATCAGGCGTTTATCCTGACGACGGATTGCCACCTTGAACAGGAAGGCGCCGACCAGGAAATAGGGCACCAGAATCATTTCTGACGCGATAGTCAGCAAGGAGTTGTAGTTGCTGCCTGTGAGCCAAATCAACACCAGAGCGAACTGTACCGCAATGTTGGTCAGCCAAAGGGACGCTGACGGCGCGTGATTCTTATTTTGCTTACGGAATATTTTGGGGAAGGCACCATGTTGTGCGGCCAGAAGCGGCACTTCGGCGGCCATGATTGTCCAGCTCAGGTAGGCGCCACAGACTGACACGATCAATCCGGCAGCGATGATCACATCACCCCAGGGACCAATCAAATCAACCATCAGCACGGCCATGGACGGGTTGCGCATCTCGGCTAATTCACTGCGTGGCACAACACCCAAGGATAGCAGCGTGACCAGCAAATACACGGCCAGCGCAGAAATCACCGCTAGCATGGTAGCACGGCCGACATCCTTTTTATGACGTGCCCGCGCCGAAACCACCACGGCACCTTCTACCCCGATAAATACCCACAGGGTAATCAGCATGGTGTTTTTTACTTGTTCCCACACGGGTTTACCCAGCGCGACCCCGTGGAAATCCAGGGTAAACACATCCATGTTGAACGCTATCGCCGCCAAGACGGCGAACATTCCCAGGGGCAACAACTTGGCCAACGTTGCGACCAGATTGATGCTGGCGGCCGTTTGTACGCCGCGTAACACCAATGCATGCACGATCCACAGCAGCACAGACTCGGCCAACAGTGCCTGCCAGGTATTACCGTCACCCAGAATGACCTCGCCGCCGCGATCGGTGAATAAACTCAGTGCAGCGAACACGATCACCAGATAAGAAACGTTGGCAATCACCGCACATAGCCAGTAACCCCAGGCAGAACAGAAACCCACCAGCTCACCGAAACCTTCTTTCGCATAGGTGAAGATACCGCCGTCCAGATCAGGCCGTAAGCGGGTAAGTAACAGCATCGCAAAAGCCAGGAACAGGATGCCCACGCCGGTAATCGCCCAACCCAGCAACAGCGCGGCAGGGCTGGCGACCTGCGCCATGTTTTGCGGCAGGCTGAAAACGCCGGCGCCCAGCATTGAGCTGAGTACCAATGCCGTTAACGCGGTAAGACCTAGTTTTTTTTCCAATGACGGATCCTGAACGCAGAATAAACAACTGGGAGGGAACTGCTTGGCAGTAACAACGTAATGGCAATTACTGAACAAATAGACAATAGCCCTAAAAATTGGCGCAAATTTTACGGATGGATCGGCGTGGATGCAATGATTGAATATGCGAAATTTACAAAAAACTATTCAATTGAGTGAGGGGATATGCAACAAAAAAACGGGCAGCTCAATGGCTGCCCGATGGTAAACCTTAAAGTGGAACTTATTTGAACAAGTCGGCGCTGACGGTCAGGTTGCCGCCGCTCTTGTTCTGCCACTGACGGGTCACGTGATAGTACTTGGCGCCTTTCTCGGCTGCACGTTTCGCCACTTCGGTGGAGACGTCAGTCATGCTGTTGAAGTGGCCAGTGAAGGTCACAGAATCAAACGGCACCATCTGCGCAGCAGTCACGTTGTTCACTTCCTGGATCTTGGTGCCATTTGGCAGCGTGACGGTATAACGTTGACCGGTAGAAGACTGCGTCTCGAAGAAACGGCCTACGTCGCGGCTTGGCGAACCTGAAGATGCCACGCCCGGGATTTCAACCTTGGCAGCAGCAGCACCACCGGCAGCCAACGCGGCTCTACCGGCATCAGAGTCGGCAGGGATCGCATCCGGGCTCTGAACAACACGCTTAGGAGCATCGGCTTTGTAAATGTAAGCCGTGATGAACTGGTTGCCCCCCTGGTTGGCATCAACCTGGCGCACGATAAAGAAGGAGGCCGCGCCTTTCTTTTTCGCTTCTTTGGTGATGGCATCGTTGATGTCTGGCTGGCTGCGGTAGAAGCCGCTGACGCTTACCGTATCGTAAGGCTCCAGCAGGAAGGCTTGCTCTTTCGGCAGTTCAGTGACGCCATTAATAACGCGGTATTTTGGCTCTTTGCTCACTTCTGGCGCATCTTTATGATAAAGGTCTGCGGTGACGCGCCAGTTGCCGCCATTGTTGCTGTTATTGCTATCCTGAATGTAGAAGGCGTCTGCACCCAGCTTGTCTGCACGGCGAGAAACGGCATCAACGGCTTCATTGATGGCATTAAAGCGGCCGGTAATCGTGATGCGATCAAACGGCTTCAACGCCGCTGCTTTTTCAGGAGTTAACTCTTGCGCTGCATGAGCAGACAGGGCAGTGAGTGATAACAAGGCTGATGCGATGATCGTGTTCTTCAGCTTCATAAAAAATCCTTTCGCCTAGCGCATTAACGTTTATAACGTGCTGAACTGTTTAGGTGTAATTCAGCCGCCGATTATTACATGTAATCTCGACCAGTGTCTCAGCATTTTATGTCATCCCATGAGACAAATCCCACAAAGGCGAGTGCCGATTATTTTGTGCAGAATCACCATAAGTTTCAATAATAAAGCCTTTGATGTCATAAGTGTTAATTATTCACAATTTTATAACTTTCATGCGTTCCAGCCGCGTGATGCCAGATGTCACCCAGTGAAAGACAATCACAATGTGCCCGTTAAAACGGCATTCCAGCGGGCTTTTTAACTTTAAATTGCGATTTGTCATAACGTTGCCCAGATTTTTATGTAAAAACAGACCTGAATACGTAAGCAATTATGGATCATCGATCATATTTTCAGTAGGTTATAGATGACGCCTTAATTTGCTGCCGACAAGGTTAAGAAAAAACTTGTCAGCCGGCGCCATCGCTATGGGGTAGAAGATAATAAACATCATCAAAGACAGGTGAGAAGGGAACATTATGCGTATTGGTGTACCAAGAGAACGGTTGGCCAATGAAGCTCGGGTTGCAGCAACGCCGAAAACGGTGGAACAACTGCTGAAGCTGGGCTTTACCGTCGCGATCGAAAGCGGGGCGGGTAAACTGGCAAGCTTTGACGATGTCGCTTATGAAGCGGCAGGGGCGACGATTACCGATACTGCCGATGTCTGGCAGTCAGATCTGATTTTGAAAGTTAACGCGCCGCTTGAGGACGAAATCGCGTTAATGCGTGAGGGCAGCACCCTGGTCAGCTTTATTTGGCCAGCGCAAAATCCTGAATTGATCGCGAAGCTGGCTGCACGCAATGTCACAGCGATGGCGATGGATTCGGTACCGCGTATCTCACGTGCGCAATCTATGGATGCATTAAGCTCAATGGCCAATATCGCGGGCTACCGGGCAATTGTTGAAGCCGCACACGAATTTGGCCGCTTCTTCACCGGCCAGATTACCGCTGCCGGTAAGGTTCCACCGGCCAAGGTGATGATCATCGGTGCTGGCGTAGCGGGTCTGGCGGCCATTGGCGCGGCAGGTAGTCTGGGGGCGATTGTTCGCTCCTTTGATACCCGTCCGGAAGTAAAAGAGCAAGTGCAGAGCATGGGCGCGGAATTCCTCGAGTTAGATTTTGAGGAAGAAGCGGGCAGTGGCGACGGCTATGCCAAAGTGATGTCCGAGGCCTTCATCAAAGCCGAGATGGCCTTGTTTGCTGCACAGGCAGCCGAGGTCGACATTATTGTGACCACCGCCTTGATCCCAGGTAAACCTGCGCCGAAGTTGATCACCAAAGAGATGGTGGCGTCGATGAAGCCAGGCAGCGTGATTGTCGATCTGGCTGCGCAAAACGGCGGTAACTGTGAGCTAACCGTCGCCGATCGCGTCACCGTGACTGACAACGGCGTGAAAATCATAGGTTATACCGATCTGCCAAGCCGCCTGCCGACCCAATCCTCACAGCTTTATGGCACCAACCTGGTCAACCTGCTGAAGCTGCTGTCGAAAGAGAAAAACGGTGAAATCGATGTCGACTTCGACGATACCGTTATCCGCGGCGTTACCGTGGTGCGCAGTGGCGAAGTCACCTGGCCGGCCCCGCCAATCCAGGTCTCCGCCCAGCCTAAACAGGCACAGGCAGCGGCCCCGATCGCCAAACCAGTGGAAAAACCGGTTTCACCTTGGCTGAAGTACGGCCTGATGGCGCTGGCGATTATTCTGTTTGGCTGGTTGGCTGACGCCGCACCGAAAGAGTTCCTGTCTCACTTTACCGTGTTTGCGCTGGCCTGCGTGGTGGGATACTACGTGGTGTGGAACGTCAGCCATGCATTGCATACCCCGTTGATGTCGGTCACCAATGCGATCTCAGGGATTATCGTGGTCGGTGCGTTATTACAGATTGGTCACGGTGGCTGGGTGAGTTTCCTCTCCTTTATCGCCGTACTGATCGCCAGCATCAATATTTTTGGTGGATTCACCGTCACTCAGCGCATGCTGAAGATGTTCCGCAAGAACTAAGGGGTAACACATGTCTGGAGGATTAGTTACAGCTGCATACATTGTTGCCGCTATTTTGTTTATTTGCAGTCTGGCAGGCCTGTCGCGCCATGAAACGTCGAAACGGGGCAACCTGTTCGGCGTTGCCGGGATGGCCATTGCGCTGATCGCCACCATCCTGGGGCCGGATTCCGGCAACGTAGGCTGGATAATCATCGCGATGATTATCGGTGGCTCTATCGGTGTCTATCTGGCGAAAAAGGTCGAAATGACCGAAATGCCAGAGTTGGTGGCAGTATTGCATAGCTTTGTTGGCCTGGCGGCGGTGCTGGTGGGTTTAAATAGCTACCTGGATCACGGCGCACCGATGGAGCCGGTGATGGAAAATATCCATCTGACCGAAGTCTTCCTCGGGATCTTTATCGGTGCGGTGACCTTCACCGGTTCGATTGTCGCGTTCGGTAAACTGCGCGGCATTATCTCGTCCAAACCGCTGGCGCTGCCAAATCGTCATAAAATGAACCTGGCTGCACTGGTCGTATCCTTCCTGTTGCTGGTGGTGTTCGTTCGTGCCGACAGCGTGGGCTGGCAGGCTGTGGCATTGGTGCTGATGACTGCCATTGCACTGGCGTTTGGCTGGCATCTGGTGGCCTCCATCGGCGGTGCCGATATGCCCGTGGTGGTGTCGATGCTCAACTCCTATTCTGGCTGGGCGGCGGCGGCGGCGGGCTTCATGCTGAGCAACGATCTGCTGATCGTGACCGGTGCGTTGGTGGGGTCTTCAGGGGCCATTCTGTCTTACATTATGTGCAAGGCGATGAACCGTTCGTTTATCAGCGTGATTGCCGGTGGTTTCGGGACTGACGGCTCGTCGACCGGTAATGCGGAAGAAATGGGCGAGTATCGCGAAACCACGGCGGAAGACGTGGCCGAGCAGTTGAAGAACTCCACGTCGGTGATCATCACCCCAGGCTACGGTATGGCTGTCGCGCAGGCACAATACCCGGTGGCGGAGATTACCGAGAAACTGCGTGCACGTGGTGTCAAGGTGCGCTTCGGTATTCATCCCGTCGCTGGGCGCTTGCCGGGGCACATGAATGTGCTGTTGGCGGAAGCCAAGGTGCCGTACGACGTGGTGCTGGAGATGGACGAAATCAACGACGATTTCGCCGATACCGATACCGTGTTGGTGATCGGGGCTAATGACACGGTGAACCCAGCCGCGCTGGAAGATCCGCGCAGCCCAATTGCCGGTATGCCAGTGCTTGAAGTGTGGAAAGCGCAGAACGTCATCGCCTTTAAACGTTCAATGAACACCGGCTATGCCGGCGTGCAGAACCCGCTGTTCTTTAAAGAGAACACTCAAATGCTGTTTGGCGATGCCAAAGAGAGTGTGGAAGCGATACTGCGTGCGCTGCAGGCGTAACGGAAGCAAATAAAAACGGGCCTATCAGGCCCGTTTTTTTATGCGGCAAACATCAATCTTCGTCGTCGTGCTCGTCGTCTTCGTCAGCTTCGATCGGGCAATTGAAGTTATCCGGTTTAATGACCAACAGATCGCATTTTAGATGATCGATCACGTGTTCTGCCGTGTTACCGATAAAGGCTGCAGAAATGCCGGTACGGCCTAGCGTACCCAACACCACCACACCCGCCTGTAAATGTTCCGCTAAATCGGGAATGACCTCTTCAGGCAGGCCTTTTTCAACGTGGGTAAATTCTTCGTTAATGCAGAACTTTTGTCTTAGCGCCTTCATGGCGATCAGATGTTGCCCACGGATGGCGTCGTTATAAACACTGGGGTCAAAATCGGGCAATTCAATGGCGATATTGATCGGGGTAACCGGGTAGGCGCCGACCAGATGAACTTCCGTTTGGTTAACATTGTGCGCCAGCTCAACCGTTTCTTGGACGAGCTTGATGTTCAACGGATCGTGGTAGGGCTCTTCACTGGCCAGGTTGACGGCAACCACGGCTTTGCTGCCGTCCTGCCAGGGTTGATCTTTAACCATCCACACTGGACAAGGGCATTTGCGTAACAGATGCCAGTCGGTTGGGGTGAAAATGACGGATTCGAGGCGGTCATGTTGGTGCGCCATTTTCAGCAGCAAATCGTGCTTGCCGGCGATCACCTCCTGAATAATCGCCTCATAAGGGCGGTTATGCCAGACCACTTTGATTTCAATAGGAACGCCTTCGTCGAGGTAAAAACGGCATTGCTCGTTGATCCATGCGGCACGTTGGCTAATAACGCCTTGCCGCATCGCCGTTCTTTCGTCTGGAGAGAGCAGGGTCGTCATCTCGTATGAGAAGTCGTAAATAGGCAGGAAGGCCTTAATGCGCCCGCCATTGCGTTTTATCAGGTACACCGCGCGACGCAATGCCGGCTGGTCATCCTGATTGGGGTCAATAGCCACCAGAAGATTCTGATACTTCGCCATAGGGCCTCCTTACAGCTGAAAATCAACAGTCTGTCAATTTACAGAGTAACCCAACATTGAAAAACAGAACAGCAGCAGAGGTTGTGCTGGGTCAATAATTCTGTGGAATTACTAACCCAGCATAGGATCAGGCGTTTACGGTCACGTTAATACGTGGCGTACCGGCCAACACCGACAGGGCGTCGACGTTTTCGATGGTAATGTATTTGCCTTTAACGCTCAGGATCTCGCTTTTCTGGAAGCGCCCAAGCAGGCGACTGATGGTTTCTACCGTCAGGCCAAGATAGTTGCCGATATCGCCACGGGTCATGGTCAGGCGGAACTCGCGTGGTGAAAAGCCGCGTTCAGCAAAACGACGTGACAGGTTGTAGACAAACGCCGCCAGGCGCTCTTCGGCATTTTTCTTCGACAGCAGCAGGATCATGTCTTGATCGCCTTTGATCTCGCCGCTCATCAGACGCATGATTTGTTGGCGAAGATTCGGCATTTTACCCGAGAGATCATCCAGCGTTTCGAAAGGGATCTCACACACCATGGACGTTTCCAACGCCTGAGCAAAGCTCGGGTGTTTTAATCCGCCAATGGCATCAAAACCCACCAGATCGCCCGCCAGATGGAAGCCGGTGATTTGCTCATCGCCTTGTTCGGTGATGGTGTAGCTCTTGATTGTCCCGGAGCGGATAGCGTACAGCGATTTCAGTTCATCGCCGGCCTTGAACAGGGTCTGGCCCTTCTGGATAGGCTTTTTCCTTTCGATAATGTTGTCGAGCTGGTCTAGCTCATGGGCATTAAGAGTAAAAGGAATACACAGCTGGCTGATACTGCAATCCTGACAATGGATCGCACAACCACCAGACTGGATACGACGAATCACGCGTTTTTCCGGGATCATAGATTACGCTCATTCAATAATTGATATGCGTCAATTTTAACATCTTTTGCGGCAGGTGATAAGGGTGGCATTAATAAGAACGGGGGCATTCTGTGCGAATTTCACGCGGCCATGCCGCCGATTATTCTTTAGTTACCTGAAATGTTTTGATTTATTTGTTACTTACACCGGCAGATTGCCGATACGCTGGTGACCGCAGGTGAAAGAGAAAGTCAGGCCCACACCGCGGATTTTTAGGTAAGCAATATTTAACCCTGCTCATCCAAGGTGCTTTCCGCCGTATCAAGTCAATATTTGTACACATTTGCTGGCGAAAACCGATCGCATTCATCCCAATCGTTGCCGCAGATAAAACGCTCCGTGGCGTTATCTTGCTCACTATGGGTGTGGTGACAATCAGATTCAGGAGTGAATGATGAAAAAGGTCATGTTATTGATGCTGGCGGCCGGAGCATTGATGTCGGCCAGCGCTGCCTCGTTTGCACACGGCTACTATGGGCATGGCTATTACGGTCATGGTTATTATGGTCACGGATACTATGGCCACGGGTACTACGGTCCCAACGTGGTGATTGGTATCCCTTGGGGACCCCCTCCGGTTTATTATGCGCCACCGCCGGTGGTGTATGTAGCACCGCCGCCGCCGCAGAACTACATAGAAAAGGCACCCAATTACGCGTACTACTGCCGACGTCCCGCGGGCTATTACCCGCAAGTAGCACGTTGCCCTGACGGTTGGATGAAAGTGGTAACAGATGGCCCGACATCTCGGTGACTCTAAGGCGGATCAGTGATGAAATTTTTTCCTGTTTTTACGTTACTGGCTTTGGCTGCCGGGCTGTGTGGTTGCGTTTCGCCGCCGACCGGTCCGGATGTGATGGCTTTACCGGGCACCGGCAAAAACTATGAACAATTTAATCGTGATGAGGCGATGTGCCGCGGCTATGCGCAAAATAGCGTGAATGGCGGTGCCCAGAGCGCGTCTAATAATGCGGCGGGTACTGCCGCAGCGGGTACGCTGGTTGGTGCGGCCGCGGGGGCATTAATCGGTGCGGCATCGGGTAATGCGGGGCCAGGGGCGCTTATTGGTGCCGGCGGTGGATTATTGGTAGGCAGTTCAATGGCCAGCGGCGGCGCGTCGGAGAGTTCTGGAGATTTGCAAGATCGCTACGATACGGTCTACAGCCAATGTATGTATGCCAAAGGCAATAAAGTACCGGTGGCCTATGGCTACGGCAGCGCGGATATGCAACAAGCCTCACCGGTTCCGCCGGACTATTACCCACCGCCAACGGATCGCGGGGCACCGCCGGATTACGTCCCACGCTAATAGCGCCGGGATATCGCACTTTTCCTGCGATATCCCGCCAATGGCTGATTAAAGCAGATCGTTTTGCAAATACCCTTCATGTTTCAACAGCCACGCTTTGCGCTGAACACCGCCGGCATAGCCGGTCAAGGCACCTTGTGAACCAATCACACGATGACAAGGCACCACGATGCTGATTGGGTTAGAGCCGTTTGCCATGCCGACCGCCCGGGAGGCCGTTGGGCGACCGATGCGCTTTGCCAATTCTCCGTAAGTAATGATCTCACCGCACGGGATCTGGCGCAGCTGCTGCCACACCGTGCGCTGGAATTCTGTACCTGCTGTCATTACCGGCACGCTGTTGATCACGTCCAACTCACCGGAGAAATACCGCTGCATGATGTCAGTCAGGCCGCCAGGATTGTGCTTGTCTACCAGTTGAAAACGATCGGCCCGGTAATGTGTGTTCAGCAGCTTCATCAGGCGTACTTCGTGTTCGGTCCAGTCGATAGCGCGCAAGCGGTCCTGCTCATCGGCAATCAAAACCAGCTCGCCCACTGGCGTCGCCATACGGTCAATAAAAAAAGTCTGCATTTTGATCACTCCTCTCGTTTGATGGGCAGATTATTACATGAAATGCAGCGGAGCGATGGCGGATTTCGGACATGAAAATGGGCAACCGGGGGTTGCCCATTTCAACGTAATGATGTGAACAGAGCATAGTTCAGGGTGCGAAGTGATAAAATAAATTTATAAAATACAAATATTATTTTATCAGTTAAAACAGTGTTAACAATAAACATCACTACGAGTTACTTGTAGCTTATCGTGATGTTCTTTAATCGATGGTCATTATTTACTGATTCGGTGGTTACATTAGAAACCAATTCAGATGGCATATTGTTTAATGACGTTGTGACAATGCCGTTGCCGTTTGTTGAACCTGTGCCGAAGCAATTGGAAACGAGTTCTTCATTTCTCTGTTTAATGTTACAGGCTGGCGACGTGATTTCGCCGACAAAGCGAATGGTGCCTGAGGCTACAGGGTGGCTGGAGCCTGTGGCGGCCTGTAAGGTTGCGGGAATAAGGGCCAGAAGTGCGAGTACGATAAGAGAACGCTTCATTATTAACTCCTCTTCTAAAATGAAAAACAAATAAGTGGTGCCAATTAAATAAAGACAAAATAGGTGTTAATGACGATTCTCGAACAAGTTTACGCAGCGCAATTGCGAATGGTTTATATACTATTCTTAATTCTTTGTGTTGCGGATTTAATAATAGGGAGGGGGTGTGGCTAAAACCATGATTTAGATCATAGTGAAGGCGGCTTAATGATTAGCAGGCGAACGTGGCGGATGTACTGTGAACTGTGTCACGGTAAAAACGCCCCTGGCCGCAGTTGCCAATGCCACTGCGGCCAAACATAAAGCACTATTCTGGGTTACAGCATACCGCTGCTACCGCAAATGCGGATCTTCTCTGCGACCACCTCTTTCATTGCCAGCTTGCCGGGTACGATGTATTTGCGTGGATCGTTGGCGTCCGGATGCTGAGCGAAATAGCTCTTCACGGCATCAGCAAAGGCGATTTTCAGTTCAGTGGCCACGTTGACCTTGCATACACCCAGCGAAATCGCGCGTTTCACCATGGCTTCAGGAATTCCGGATGCGCCGTGCAACACCAGGGGAATGTCGACGTGCTCACGGATCAGCGCCAAGCGTTCGAAATCCAGTTTGGGTTCACCCTGGTATAGCCCATGGGCAGAACCAATGGCTACCGCGAGCGAGTCTATGCCGGTAGCGGTGACAAACTCTCGCGCGGCGGCGGGATCGGTAAAGAAACTGTCTGCGGAGTCGACAATCAAGTCATCCTCCTGGCCACCCAGGCGACCCAGTTCTGCTTCCACACTGGCCCCATAGCGGTGGCATAAGGCGACGGCTTCGGCGACTTTGGCGATGTTCTGTGCGAAGGGCAAGTGCGATCCGTCAATCATCACTGAGCGGATGCCGTTTTTGACCTTGAACTCGATATCATCCATTTCTTCATGATGATCAAGGTGCAGCGCAAAGGGCAGATCGTAACGGTGCGCTGCCGCCTGACAGATGCCGATCAAATAGTCGGTACCGGCATAGCTGAAAGTGCCGGGCGTTCCTGCCATGATCACCGGGGATCCCAGCTCTGCGGCGGTTTCCGCCACCACTTGTACAGTTTCCAGGTTATGCACGTTGAACGCGGGTACGGCATAACCCTGGCGCTGCGCTTTTAACAGCATTTCGCGATTGGATATCAGGTACATAGGGGCTCCTTACGCCACAGAAGACGGATAGCGGTAAATGGTAACGCCTTTCACCACGCGGTTAACTTCACCGGTCGGGCACGGATTATCCGGCGTCAGGCCCAGCGCCAGCGAGCTTTCAAATGCCAGCATCTGAGTGAATAACAAGTAGGGGAACAGTAACCAGACGTCATCCTCGGCATGGTGCAGATTCAGTATCATGTCGCTGAGTGGTTGTGTGCTGCCGGTCAAGCCGACCATCTGCATCGCCAAACCGTCACGCTGCAGTTCGTTCCACAAATCGCGATCGTATTGACGGGCATAGTCGCCACTGGAGAACATCAGAAGGACTAATGTCTGGCTATCGACCATAAATTTGGGCCCGTGACGCAAACCGAGCGGGGAGTCGTAGCGGGTAACAATCTGACCGGCTGTCAGTTCCAGCATCTTTAACGATGCCTCTTCCGCAAGCCCGGTAAAACAGCTGCCACCCAGCGTGATGTAGCGCCTGAACCCACTGGCAGCCAAGGTTTTCACCTGAGGTTGCAGTGTCTCGCGAAGTTCACGACAGCGTTCCACCATGGCGCTCAGTGGCCGTTGCGCGTCGGCAAGGGAATAGGGGCCCAGCAATAGCGCTGCGGACAGCATCATGCAGCTAAAGCTGGAGGTCATGGCGAAGCTCTGATCGTTGGAGCCTTGCGGCATCACCAGCGAACAAACGTTATCGCGTTGGTGTGCGTACTGCGCTAGCTTGCTGTCCGGGTTGCACACCAGCATCAGGTGATAGCTTTCGGGCAGCAACTGATCGGCCAATTCCACCGTCGCCACGCTTTCTGGGCTGTTGCCGGAGCGGGCAAAAGAAACCAGCAGCGTAGGGCGCGTCAAGTCGAGGTATTGGTGCGGGTTAGCGACAATATCGGTGGTGCCATAAGCCACCACATCACGGCCCGTTTTCTCGCGGAGCCATGGCGCCAGCGCACGACCGGCGAAGGCGGAGCTGCCCGCACCGCAAAGCACAATCTGCAAACGGGGATTCGACAGTAACGGGGCAAGGAAAGGTTGCCACTGCGCCTGTTGCGCGTGTAGTTGCTGGTGCAGGGCGGCCCAGAGGTCCGGCTGCTGCCAGATTTCACGTGCGGTATGCAACGCATGCCGTTGCTCCAGCCAGCCCGCATCGTAAGCAAAATAACCATTCATGTTGAAAACTCCTTAAGAAACGTCTGTTAACGGTCGGCGATAATGACGTCGACCCCTAAATGCTTCAGCGCATGCAGGTAGCTTTCCGGAATGCGGCTGTCAGTGACCAAACGTTGGATTTGGCCGATTTCACGGATCATGCAAAAGCTGGTGCGGCCAAATTTGCTGGCGTCTGCGACGGCGATCACTTCGCGTGCGACATCGCACATAGCGCGGTTGAGTTGCGCTTCTCCGGGGTCTGGTGTGGTGATACCACTGAGCAGATCAAAGCCGTCAACGCCGAGAAACAGCTTGTCGAACCGGAACTGGCGCATGTGCTGCTCTGCTGCCGGTCCATACAGCGACCAGGATTTGCGCCGTACGCTGCCGCCTACCACCATCAAATCCACCTGTTCGTTGTTGGCCAGTTCGAAAGCGATATTCAATGCATTGGTCATCACAACCAGATCTTTCTTGCCGGCTAACTGCTGTGCCATTTGGCTGGTGGTGGAGCCGGAATCGAGAATGATGGCATCGCCGTCATTGACCAATTCGGCTGCCGCACAGGCAATGGCGAATTTCACATCGCGATTGATACGGCCCTTGTCCTGCAACGGGCGATCGAAGGCGAACTGCTTATTGAGCATTGCGCCCCCATAGGCACGTACGGCGCAGCCGCTTTTTTCCAACTGGCGCAGATCGCTGCGGATAGTGACGCTGGAAACCGAAAACTGGGCGCTGAGTTGTTCGACGCGCACCGAGCCTTCGCGACAAAGCTGGTCGATAATTAATTCCCGTCGTTTTACGGTATTGATCATTAACGCGTGACTCCTGATTTAGCTGTAGTCATACCCGGCCGCGGCGCAATGCGTCGCAGCTAATCTGGCAGGAGTGCTTTCAGTTGTTCGTGTCGAATTACAGCAAACGAAACAGTGAAATGCAATCGGTTATTTTATAAAAAATCATATGTATCAATTGCTTATGTTGATTTTATCTTTCGATTGCAGTCAAACCGAAAGCAGCGAATAAATAAAGTGAAAATGGGTAATCCGTTATTAATCAGGCGAAAACTCATCGCTTGCTGTCATTTACCAAAAGCAGGGTGAAAGCTGCGCCATTCATTTCTTGTTGTTCGCCTTTTCATTGTTTTTTATTGCCAGCTTTGACGTAATAGCGCAGCACCGCGTACGCCACTGCTGTCGCCGTGCACTGGCGGGTAGACTGCCGCCGGTTCCGTGCCGGGCAACAACCACTGGCCCATGGCCGGCGGCAGGAGGGAATACAACTCCTTGACGTTCGACAGCCCACCGCCGAGCACGAAGGCGTCCACGTCCAGTAACAGCTGCAGACTTGCCAACGCGCTGGCCAGAATATCGACGTACATCACCATCAGGTGCTGTGCCATTGGCTGTCCCTGCCGGTAACTGGCGATCAGTGCCGGTACCGTATCGGCAGGGTGGCCAAAATGGCGGCTTAACGCCAGCAACCCACTGCCGGATACGTAGCGCTCAAAGCAGGCGGTCAGGCCGCAATTACAGGTGAATAGCGGCAAATCGTAACGTTGTGCCAACTGAGCAGAGATCGGCGTGTGGCCCCATTCACCGGCCAGACCATTGCGGCCTTTATGCAACTGTTTGTTCATGACCAGGCCACCGCCGGCACCGGTACCGATAATCGCGCCGAACACCAGCGCCAGATGCTCTGTCTGTGGCGTGCTGGCTTCGGAAAGGGCGAAGCAACGGCAGTCGTTTTCAATTTCAACCGGCCGCGACAATGCTTGGGCCAGATCGTCAGCCAGACAGTGACCGGTCAGGCAAGGCACGTTGACGGCCAGTTGCCGGCGGCTGCGAGGATCGGTTACGCCGGGTAAGCCGATGCCGATACTGCCTTGGGTATGCAATTCGCGGTCGGCACGATCCACCAATTGGTGGATACAGGACAGAAATTCGCGGTAATTGCCCGTAGGGGTACTGACGCGTTGGCAAAACACCTGCGTAAGCTGTTGGTCATAGGCTGCCATTTCGATCTTGGTTCCCCCAATGTCGAAGCCGTAGCGCATCTGTGATACCTCCACGTTTCAGGCTCCGCTCAGGGTGATGACGGTAGATTCACGGCGAGCACGTTCAGCCGCAAACACCATCAAATGGCTTTCCAACGTTTCCGCTGGGCCTGACAGCACCTGTGAAGGGTCGTTCGTGCGAATAGCGTCGATAAAATGCTGCATCAGATAGTAATCGCCGCCGCCGTGACCGGACATGGTATGCAGATCTTCAGCCTCATCAACGTCGTAGACCTTTTCACTGTCGTCAACGAACGAAGTGATACGGATGAAGCGTCCGTCGCCCTCGAGACAACCGTGGCTGCCGAAAATGCGGGTTTTGCGATCTTCAAGGCGGGTGAACGCCGTCATGGTGAAGGACGCGGTGCGTCCACCGGCAAATTGCATGTTGACCACCTGATGATCAACGACGTTGTTGTCGCAACGGTAGACACAGCGGCCATACTGCCCCTCGCGCAGGGCCGCCAACAGGTGTGGCTGACTGACCTCTGGCGTTAACACCCGCAGGAAGCCCGGTGTCGCTTTGTGGTCGTCGCCCAGATAGATGCGTTTAGCGGAATAAGGGCAATGGGCTTCCACTGAACAGTCCAGGCAATTGTCCGCCGCACCCGCAGGTTGATTTTCCTGGCGAAAGTGACGCAAACCCCCGAACGAGCTGATCTGCTCGCAGGGCAGCTCCATGATGTAGCGGATCCAGTCGATGTCGTGGCAGGATTTTTGTAGCAGCATAAAAGCGGCTTCACCGTCATTGCGCCAGTTACCGCGGACGAAGGAATGAGCCTGGTGCCAGTAACCGACCGGTTCCAGGTGCTGCAGGCTGACAATGTCACCAATCACGTTATCACGCAGCAGCTGCTTCAGTTTCTGGGTATAGCGCGTATAGCGCAACACATGGCCAACCGAGAAAATCAGCTTTTGACGTATCACTTCTTCAACGATGGTGCGGCATTCACTGGCATCCGGTGACAGCGGTTTTTCCAGCAGCATGGCGTAACCCTGCCTGGCGAAGGCCAGCGCGGGCTCGAGGTGTAACGTGTCTTGGGTACAGATCAGCACCGCATCGGCCAGTTTTCCTGCGTTGGCCGCCTGCTGCCAGTCAGTGAATACCTTATCTGCCGCTATGCCATGTTGTTCGACAAACTGTTGCCGATAAACATCACGCGGCTCTGCCACGGCGACCACCTGCATGAAATCCGGGTGTGCCAACGCGTAACGTGAATAAATTTCCCCGCGCGCTCCGGCGCCAATAACCAGTACCTTCACCGGGCGACCGGCATAACCATTTTGTTGAGATGACGACATTGCACATTCTCCGATCTTGTTATTTGAGGTTTTGGCCGCTGATTTCATCAAACAGGTGTGCGCGGGACAGATCGAAAGCCAGGTGGATCTGTTCTCCCAAACGCGGTTCCCAGTCTGGTTGTGACGCCATACGAAGCACAAACCGCAGCTCAGCCAGCTCGCAGTGCAGCAATTCTTCGTTGCCCATGCGTTCGATGGTGACGATCTTTGCCGGGAAGCAGTTGGCACTGCCGGGAGCGCACAACCGCAAGGACTCTGGACGAATGCCGAGGCATACGCGCGGGTGCGGGTATTTTTCTAATTGCTGTTGCAGCGCCGGTGGCAGTTCGAGTGGATATTCGCTACCGATGCGTAGCCCAATTCCCTGAGCGGTGCGGGTAATCGCCATATCGTGCAGGTTCATCGATGGGCTGCCGATGAACTCGGCGACAAAGCGGTTAGCGGGTTGGTGATACAGGTTGATCGGTTTGTCTACCTGCATGATGGCGCCACGGTTCATCACACAGATACGGTCTCCCATGGTCATCGCCTCTACCTGATCGTGCGTGACATAGACCATGGTGGCAGCCGCACCTTCCTGTTTCAGCTGGTTATGCAATTCAATCAACTGCACGCGCATCGAGACGCGTAGCTTGGCATCCAAATTCGACAGGGGTTCATCGAACAAAAACACCTTGGGTTTACGCACGATAGCGCGGCCGACCGCCACACGCTGGCACTGGCCACCCGACAACTGACCTGGCTTACGTTGCAGCAGATTGGTGATTTCCAATTTTTCGGCCGCATCCCGCACACGGCGATCAATTTCGGCTTTGCTTTCTTTGCCGATCAAACCGAACGCCATGTTCTTGTAGACGGTCATATGGGGATAGAGCGCATAGTTCTGGAAAACCATCGCAATGCCGCGATCTTTCGGCATGGTGTCGTTGACGCAGTGGTCGTGAATCAGGATCTGGCCTTCGCTGACGCTTTCCAGGCCGGCGATCATTCGCAGCAGGGTGGATTTTGCGCAGCCGGAGGGGCCAACAAATACCATAAATTCGCCGTCTTTGATGTCCAGATCGACCCCATGCAAAGCATTGAACCCATTGGGATAGACCTTCTTCACATTGTTTAACTGTATACCGGCCATGTTAGTTACCTTGTATTCGCGGTTAGCCTTTTACCCCAGCGCTGGCGATGCCCTGGATGAAGTAGCGTTGGAAAAGAATGAACAGCATCAGCATGGGGATGACCGCCATCAGCGCGCCGGCCATCAGTAACGGATATTCCACCCCGGCACGGCTTGACAGTGATGCCAGTCCAACGGGCAGCGTCAGTTTCTCGGTGGTGGTGTTGACGATCAGCGGCCACATCAGGTTGTTCCAGCTCCACAGGCCATTAATAATGATGCAGGCGATGATGCCGGGGCGAATCAGGGGCAGCATGATGCGCCAGAAAATAGCGAAGTAGCTGTAGCCGTCAATCAACGCCGCTTCTTCCATCTCCTTTGGCACCGCCAGGAAGAACTGACGCAACAGGAAAGTGGCATAAATACTGAAAATGCCTGGCAACACCAGCCCGGTGATGCTGTTTACCAAGCCCAACTTCTGCACTACCAGGAATTGCGGGATCAGAAACGCCTGACCAGGCACCATCAGAATGGAAATACAGACCAGGAACACCGCGTCGCGGCCGCGAAAATGCAAGCGCGAGAAACCGTAAGCGGCCATGGTGGCGATGACCATTTGTAGTGTGACGGTAAAGAATGTCGCCAGCAGCGAGTTCACATAAAAATCAGTAAACGGAATTTCATGCATGATCTTGCCGTAGGCCTGCAGGCTGGGGTGCGTCGGCAGCAGTTTTAGCGGGATCTGAATACTCTCGGCCTGCGTTTTCAGTGAGGTAACCAGCATCCAGATAAAAGGGACGACAGAGGCGAGCGCCGCCAGGGCCATAAACAGATAAACCAGTGTTTTTTTACTTATGCTCATCGTCATGGCTCCTCAGCTGACTTTCAGGCGTTTGCCAATCACCATTTGAATCAGGGTGATCAGTAGGGTGACGGCGAACAGCACCACGGTTATGGCAGAGGCGTAGCCTTTCTCCTGCAGATAGAAGGCATATTTGTAGAACAGGTTGGTGACAGTCATCACGTCACTTTCCACCAATGCGCGGTCAAACATCAGGAACACCACGTCAAAGACTTGCAGGATCTCGATAAAGCTCATTACTGAGACGAAAAACAGCGTCGGTACCATCATCGGCAGAGTGATACAGAAAAATCGGCGCAGGGTGCTGATGCCGTCAATGTCTGCGGCCTCATACAGTTGGCGTGGAATACTTTGTAACCCGGCCAGCAAAATGATGATTTTCAGCGCCAGTGACGACCAGATAATGATGATGGAAACGCTGATCCGCACCACGTCCGGATCGGACAGCCAGGCCACCGGCGAAATACCCAAGAAACCCATCGCCTGGTTAATCAGGCCAAAGTCTTTGTTAAACAGCCATTGCCAAACCATCGCCACCGCGGCAGGCATGGTGACTGCAGGCAGGAACAGTAACGTGCGCAACACCGCTTTGCCGCGGATGTTCTGGTTCAAGCCAATCGCCAGCAACAGGGAAAGGCTCAGGCTGACAGGGACGCAGACCACCACGTAGAACAGCGTGTTACCGGCAGCGGTATAAAAATCGTCGTCCTCAAACAGATTGACGTAGTTATCAACGCTGAACGTAGTCCAGCGCATAAACTGATTAAGATCGGTGAAGCTGTAAAAGATGTTCTGCAAAAAAGGGATGAAATAGAAAACCATCAACCCAATCAGCAGCGGTAAAATCATTACCCATCCCCAAAAGCGCTCGGCGCGCTCCAGGCGGCTGAGTGCCGGTCGAGGGACACTTTTTTGTTGTTTTAGGGTGACCGTAGCCGTTTCTGCCAGCGACATGTTGCCATTCCTCACCTGTAACTGCTCTGCGGTGTCCGCAGCCGGTGCGCCCTCGGGCAGGCGCTACCGGCACGGGGTGATTACTGCTCCATGACGCGTTCGATCTTCTTGACCGATTTGTCCATTTCAGACTTGGCATCCGCGCCCATGAAGATTTTCTTCAGGCTGGCAATCCACATATTCTGCCACTTTGGCGTGTTGGTCCCGGCGGTTGGGTAAGCCTCGGTCACGTTGAGGGTTTGAATGTACGGCGTGACATCGACTTTTTTAATCTCCGCAGCCCAGACTTTGGCAGCCACCTTGTTGGCTGGGATCACCACCTTCGCCAGCTCGGCTTGCGAGGCTTCGGAGCTCATAAATTCGATGTATTTCCAGGCTTCCTGTTTATGGGCGCTGTTGGCGGACATGGCGAATGCCAGGCTGTGTGCGACGCCAGACTGACGCTCGATTTTTGGCATCATCACTACGCCGATATGGTCGTTAATCAGCGGGTTATTGGCGAAGGGCGCGGCCAACCATGAGCCGGCATACACCATTGCAGCACGGTTGGACTGGAAGATATTTTCGGTTTTGACTTCGCTCATTTGTTGAGCGCTTGGCATCAGCCCGTCTTTCATCATGGTTTGCAACTGCTGATACACCCAGATCGACTTATCGTTGGCAATATCGGTTGGCTGGCCGTCTTTCGGCACAATATGGTTGCCGTTCTGGAACAGCAGATTCATATAGCTGTCCTGGCCGTCAATGCTCAGATCCATCACCAGGGGGAAGGCGCTGCCTTTCAAGCCGGTTTTCAACGCTGCCGCTTTGCTTTTCAGCGTGTCCCAATCCCAGTCGTTGGTGGGGTAGCTGACGCCAGCCTGGTCAAACAGCTTTTTGTTGTACCAAACTGCAATGGAGTCTACGTCGCGGGGGATAGCCATCTGCTGACCGTCATACTGATAAGCCTTCACCGAACTGGCGACGATGTTATTTACGTTAACGCTGCTGCCGGTCATATAAGGTGTTAAGGGTTGCATAATGCCATTCTTGGCATATTGCACAAAATAGGGCATGTTTATCCAGAATATATCAGGGGCAACGCCGCCAGCCGCTGCTGAATCTAATTTTACAAAGTATTGCGCTGATGGGGTTAATTCTATCGCTATTTTGATGTTAGGATTTTCTTTTTCAAATCGTTTGGCAATTTCTTGTTCGGCAGGTAATTGGTTTCTGTCCCATACGGCATAGCGCAAAGTTATTTGATCTGCGGCATATAACATGGTTGGTAATAATAACGCAGCCGCGATGGCAGAGTGCACAAGAAGACGGCCGGTATTTTTTATCGGTGACATTGCTTTCCCCTCGGTGAACGACGAATAAATATTTTCGTAACGTGAATTCTTTCTATCCCTTAACTTTCAATGTGTCAATACACCCCGATCTGCCCAAAAATGGGGCGGGAATGTTTCGTTGTTGTTAAGATCGAAAGGGTTTAGGGTCAAACCGAAAGCGCCATTCGTTTACAAGTCATTAACCTTTTGGGGTGATTTTAGCCCTGCCGCACGCCATTTACGGACTGTGGCGGTCATAGGAATAAGTGATAACCCTTGCACCATAATGGGGATTAAAAACATTATTATTGTGCAGGCTTGGCTATCTTTCATTTTTGTGATGCAAATAAACAAAAAAATTGTATATCGCAACGCCTGAACAGGCTTGTCATCGATTTTTGATTGCCGCTATTGTTTGCTGCGATAAAAGGGTTTAGCCTGAAAATCACTCATCGGTATTTAACAATTAAAGAGAGATTAATGTTATGCGCCTTTCATTAACCTTTACCCATTGTCTGGAAAAAGTATTTCATAGCCGCAATGCACCACAGATTTCACAGATAAATACACTCAGTGGGCTGAGTAACGAAATAGTTTCCTGGCAAGGGGTCTATTGTTTACATCCGACGGGTAATGAAACGCGGCGAGAATTAAGGTACCGCCTCGAAGGGCCGCTGGCAGAGTATATCAGCGTGCGTCAGGTTCAGTCTGTGCCCAGTCATTTTCCCTGTTATGCCGAGACCGATGAGAACTACCTGCGGACTGAACCGGGGTTATTTCCCGATCCGTTGGCCCCGGTGACCGATTGTCGTTTCTTTGCCGCCACCCATTATTATGGCAGCCTGTGGCTGACCTTTACGCCACCGTCGACGCCGGTTGCCGGTGGGGACTCTCCGTTAACCCTCACGCTGTCTGATGTTGCGACTGATGAAGTGCTGGCCAGCGCGACGCTGACGCTGCATATCGTCCCCGAGGTGCTGCCCCCGCAAACCCTGTTGCACACCGAATGGCTGCATTCTGATTGCCTGGCGGACTATTACCGTCTCGAGGTATTCAGCCCCGAATACTGGCTGGCGGTGCGTAATTTTGTCCGCAGCGCCGTCAACAGTGGGGTCAACATGCTGTTGACGCCAATCTTCACGCCACCGCTGGATACCGCCATCGGTGGGGAACGAACCACCGTGCAACTGGTGGGGGTGCAGCAGTCAACACAAGGGTATCGGTTTGATTTCCAACGCCTGGCCCAGTGGGTAGACCTGGCTCAGGAGGAAGGTATTGAACACTTTGAGATTGCGCCGTTGTTTACCCAATGGGGTGCCGCGCATGCGCCGAAAATTATGGTGGAGGTTGAAGGGCAACTGCGTCCGTTGTTTGGCTGGCATACCGACGCACATGCGCAAGAGTATCAACAGTTCCTGCAGGCGTTGTTGCCGGCGCTGACTGGCTGGTTCCGCGATAGGCAGTTGCAGCAGCGCGTGTGGTTCCATATTTCTGACGAACCGACGCTGGAAAACATCGCCGCTTACCAACGCGCCAGTATGACGTTACGTCCACTACTGGCGGGATTCCGTACGTTTGATGCCCTGTCAGACTATGCGTTTTACCAGCAGGGGTTGGTGGAGACACCGGTTGCGGCGACCGATCATATAGAACCTTTTATTGAAAACCGGGTGCCGGGGTTATGGGCTTATTACTGCTGCGTACAAAAAAAGGAGGTAGCCAACCGTTTCTTCGCCCAGCCCTCGGCACGCAACCGTATTTTGGGTATCCAGCTTTATTTGTACGACATCACGGGTTTTCTGCATTGGGGCTTCAACTTCTATAACAGCGGCCATTCACGAGAAAAACTCGATCCCTATGCCGTGACGGACTGCCGGAACGCGTTTCCGTCTGGCGATGCCTTTGTGGTCTATCCCGGCGATAATCGGGAGCCCGTGGAGTCGTTACGCCTGCGGGTGTTGCATCAAGGGTTGCAGGACATGCGCGCTCTGCAACTGTTGGAAAGCCTGACCGATCGTGCAGCGGTAGAGGCGCTGATTGAACAGGAATTGGGGATGCGCATCACCTTTAAACACTACCCGCATCAGGCGGATCCACTGCTGCGATTACGCGAAGCGGTCAACAAACGTATCGAAGCCTTGCTGTAGGGAGCGGCAGAAAATGCGACGCAGGTGGCGAGGGACACACCCTTGCCACCAAGTTTTCAATTATTTGCTATACCTGATAGGTCGAGGGATTTCATTTTTTTGTCATGATACTGACATGTTAGGGTCATAGCGCTGGCTTAAGTTTGCAGCGACTAAGCCAGGAGATAACGCGATGTTTAGCTTGGACTCTCTGTTGCATGATGCATTTCCACACCGCAAAACCCCTGCCTGGCAGCGTAGCCTGCTGAGATCATTACTCTTCGAAAAAGAGTTCAAACAGTTTGCCGCCGACTATCCACACCTTAAAGGGCTGGATTTGATCGAGCAGGTGGTGGACTACTTCAACCTCAGTTGTGAATTAGTGGATGGCGATCTGGAAAATATTCCCAGTCAAGGCCCGGTGGTGTTAGTCGCGAACCATCCGATCGGCTCGCTTGATGGGCTGGTGCTGCTGCGTGCGGTGGCGGCGGTACGTCCGGATGTCAAAGTGGTCGCCAGCCAATTGTTGACCTACATTGAACCGCTGCGCAGCCTGTTCGTGCCGGTTGACAATGTGGGGTATAAGACCAGCCGCAAGCAAATTGAAGGCATGCAGGCGCAGCTGGATAAACAGGGCGCATTGATCCTGTTCCCCGCCGGAGAGGTATCACGTATGAGCCCGAAAGGCATACGTGATGGTCACTGGCATACCGGCTTCTTGCGCCTGGCGGCCAAGGCACGTGCGCCTATTGTGCCCATTCACATCAGTGCGCGTAACAGCAACCTGTTTTATTTCACGTCGATGGTTTATCGCCCTCTGTCGACGCTCTTGCTGGTGCGGGAAATGTTCCAACAGCAAGGGGGTCGTATCAAAATCCGTGTTGGAGGGCGTATCCCGTTCGCCAACTGGCACGATGGGCACACCAGTGCTAAAGATCTGGCGGAACGCTTCCGTCGTCACGTATACCGACTGGGTCAGGGGAAAGAAGGACTGTTTGCCAGTGAATCGCCGATTGCCTTGCCGGAAGACCGGTTGGAACTGAAAAAGGCGCTGGCAAACTGTGAGCGGTTAGGGGTAACGCCGGACGGCAAAGAGATCTTCCTGTATCGCCGTCAGGATGAGGCGCGTACGCCCATCCTGCGTGAACTGGGTCGGCTGCGTGAAATCGCCTTCCGGGCCGTTGGTGAAGGGTCGGGACGTCGTCGGGATTTGGATAGCTATGACGACGACTATTTCCACTTGGTGTTGTGGGACGCGGACGAGTTGGAAATCGTCGGTGCTTACCGTTTTATTCCAACCGCCGAGCAGCTAGAACGCAAAGGGCTGGAAAGCATCTACAGTAACAGCCTCTTCCATTATGACCGCGATATGGCACCCATACTGGCGCAGGGCATTGAGTTGGGCCGCAGCTTCATTCAGCCGGCCTATTGGGGCAAGCGCGGGCTGGACTATCTGTGGCTTGGCATTGGCGCTTACCTGGCAAAATACCCACAGTACCGCTATCTCTTTGGCCCGGTTTCCATTTCCGGCGGTATGCCGGTAACGGCGCGTGACCTGTTGATTGCCTTCTACCGATTGTACTTCTCGCCCAATCATGCGTTGGCGCAGTCTCGTCAACCTTATCCTGCCTCATTGCCGCAGGTGTTGGCGCAGTTTGCCGGCGATAACTATCAGGAAGACCTGGTCAGACTGAAAAGCCTGCTGAGCAACATTGGTTGCTCTATCCCAACGCTATACAAGCAATATACCGAGCTGTGTGAACCGGGCGGGGTACAGTTTATTGATTTTGGTACCGACCCGGCATTCAATAACTGCATTGATGGTCTGGTATTGGTCGATCTGACCCGGCTTAAACCGGCGCGTTTCCAGCGTTACATTGCGGTACATCAGCCCCAGGATGCGTGCATAGAATGATTAGCTTCTCATTCATGCATTTTTGATCTAATCCGAGCCTTGGCGCCGGCGGTGGGATATAGCCTAAGATAAGGCTTTGTTCCAGCGTCGGAGTCTTTCATGCCACAGTCGTTTGTCCCGTCTTTATTAACCCTGGATGACCCCGCCGCCGTGGCGGTTGAAACAGCAAAGGGTATCGCTCCCTTTTTATTGCTGTGCGATCACGCAGGCCAGGCAATCCCCCAACGTTTGGGTGATCTGGGCTTGCCGGCGGGGGAGATTGACCGCCATATCGGTTGGGACATTGGCGCACTAGGCGTTTCACGTCACCTCAGCCGCCAACTGGATACCACACTGATTCACCAGCGTTACTCACGATTAGTGATTGACTGTAACCGTACGCCCGGCATTGCCAGCTCGATACCGCAGGTGTCCGAACTGACGCCAATTCCCGGCAATGTCGGTATTCATGCTGAACAAAGTTTAGCCCGTGAGCATGAGATTTTTCTGCCTTATCACCGCACCATTGCCGATACCTTGGACGAGCGTCAACGTGCCGGTTTACCAACGGCGGTTATTGCGATGCACAGTTTCACGCCGGTATTTAAAGGGAGTGCGCGGCCATGGCAGGTGGGACTGCTGTTTAATCGCCACCCGGAATTCGCCTTGCTGTTGGCTGAACTGTTGCGAGAAGAAGGGGATTTGGACGTGGGGATCAACGAACCCTACGCCATGACCGACGCCACGGATTACACGCTGCCGGTGCATGCAGAGCGGCGACAGCTTCCCTATGTCGGCATTGAGATCCGCCAGGATCTGATCGCCGATCAACAAGGCCAGCAGAACTGGACAAAACGCTTCGCCAGACTGCTGCCACAGGCTTGGCATCGTTGGCAAATTTGACTTTAGGAATATTCCCAGAGATGATAACTGTAAGGAATGTGTAAATCGTCATTGGGAAGAGTCAGGAGCGACGAGTGGAGCAAAATGATAACGGATTGTTTATCAAGCAGGAGCGCTTTGAAGTGCTGGCGATTTTGCGCGAAATTTGTAAACAGCGCACGCCACTGCGAGTTGTCAATGAACGACAGCAGTTTCAGAGTCTGTTGCTGAGTGTCGGGCCGGATAACATCGTGTTCAGTGGCGATGAGGCGGAGACGGTTGTCGACGGCGAATGTACCATTGTGATCGAAAGCCATGATGCGAAGATCGAGTTCTCTGTCGGTAAGGCGGAAACCACTCATCATCAGGGCGTTAATGCATGTTCAACTCAATTGCCGAAGGAACTGGTCTACATTCAGCGCCGTCGTCAGTTCCGCGTGACGACGCCACACTGGCGTGAATTTCTCTGCAGCGGCGAATATGCCGACGGCAGCGAGTACCAACTGAGGATCCACGATCTCTCTGCGGGTGGCGTCGGTTTACGCGTGGATGGCCCATTGCCGGAAAACCTTCAGCCTGGCTTTCAGTTCAAAAAGGCGTTATTGGATCTTGGCAGCTACGGCAGCTTCAAGGTCAATATGGAACTGGTGGTGATCAACGAAGATCAAGAGCTGGATGACGACGACAAATTAGTGCATTTTTCGCGCCTGTCATGCCGTTTTATGAAGTTGGGTTTGGCAATGGAAAGAAAAATTCAGAGCGCAGTGTTTGCATTCGAATTGGACTTCAATAAAAAGAAAAAGCGTTAGGCAGACGAGTGGGGCAGCCAGCTGCCCCGTCACCCCCGGCCTATTTCAAGGCACGCAAACTGCCAATTTCCTCCCAACCAAAATGCTCCGCTTCTGCCAACACGTCGCATACCTCGCCACTTGCCGTGACGATGGCCTCGTTGAGGTTTTTACCCTGTAGAAGGTGGCTTACGAGCAAAGCTGTGAACATATCCCCGGTGCCTTTGACCTTCGATTGGATTTTAGGGTGGGTATAGCTTTGCACTTCGTGGCGGCTGACCAGCAGCAACCCTACTTCGTCGTCGTTTTCTGCTACCCCCGGCGCACTGGTTACCAACACCCACTCGGTGGTGTCATTCAACAATGCCCCTGCGGCACGCTGGGTTTGTTCGCGGCTGAGTAATGGGTGCCCGCACAGTTGCTCCAGCTCGAACCCGTTAGGGGTGAGACCATTGGCTAACGTCAGGAAGGGGGAGCGGTAGCAGCCGACGATGCGTTCATCGACATAAATGCCTTCGCCATAATCGCCCATCACCGGATCGATATAAATTTTTATCTGCGGATTGATAGTGCGTACACGCTGTAACCAGTTTTCCAGTATGTGGCACTGACGGACATCGCCCAGATAGCCAACAATGACGGCTCGGGTGCGCAACATGACACCGCGGGTCAACAAATCCTCCAGAAAACCGCTGAACCATTCCGCGGAAATGACACCTCCACTGGGGGCGCCATAGTAAGGCGGGCAACCAAAGAGCACGCTGGGTACCTGCAAGGCTTCCAGCCCTTTTTTCAGTAAGGTGCGGTAGGCGATACCGTTGCCGACGCTACCGTACACCACTTGGGATTGAATGCTGATCACATCAATCTGCGGTGGTTGTAGTTGAGAAATCTGATGCATCTAGGACTTCCTTGGTTCAATTTTATCCAGCCACTGTGCAAACACCTGCCGAGCGCGTTGTTCTAACTCTGTGCCGTAACGCGCGGCCTGCTGGCGTAAACGCTGCGGAATGACCCCCGCCAACCCCAACTCACAGGCATGGCCCACCAGCCAGCGTTCAATGTCGCGATGATCGGCTTCCAAATGAAACTGTAGCCCAAGGGCAAAATCCTGGTATTCGAATGCCTGATTAGGGCAAATCTCGGTCCCTGCCAGACAGGTTGCCCCTTCCGGGATCATAAACATGTCGCCGTGCCAGTGCAGCACTGGCGTTGCGCCCAAGGGGGCCAGCACGGAGTCTTCATGTGTCGTTAAGGTCAGGGGGGCGAAGCCAATTTCTTTCACGCCGAGCGAGATGACATCAGCTCCCAAGGCCTTAGCCATCACCTGTGCACCAAGGCAGATGCCGAGTGTAGGCCGTTTTTGCTGCAACCGCTGTGTGACCAGCGCCAGCTCGTCATTAAGAAATGGATAGTGCTGTTGGCCGGCAAAATGCTGTGCGGCACTGATCGGCCCGCCAAGCACCACCAACAAATCGGTTTCCTCATTATCAATGGCGCGGATGTCGTCACGACCGGCATCGTAATAATCAATCTGATAGCCACGTAATGAAAGCAGTGAACCCAAAATACCGAGATTTTCGAAATTGACATGTCTGATAGCGACCACTTTTTTCATTGTTGTCCCTCTGTGGTGTTGGGGTAAGGGGCAAGTTCCAGGGTATCGCCCAAAATTGTGATGCCGCCGATACCGCTTTGATAAACTATCCGGCGTTCTTTGACCTGGTTTACCTGTAACTGATAACCCTGTTCGGCGGGAAACAGCGCCTGCGCCTGTTGCAGATGAGCCTCTGCCCAAGGTGTGAGCATCTGCAGACGGGCGAAGGCTTTTCCGTCATGTTGAATATCGAGTACGTAATGTTTTTCCATCTTTACCCCTTAACTTTTACGTTCGAAACAGGTAATCTTGTTTGAACTAATACAAAAAGGTTTTATGTATGGGTTCATTGTATGCAAAAGGCGGCAGTGCTGTCCAGATTGCTGAACAGTTCAGCACGCAGATAAAGCAGGGTGATTTGCAACCGGGTGATTTGTTGCCACCTGTACGCCAACTGGCCGTGGAATTGGGGGTCAATCCCAATACGGTCGCCAGTGCTTACGCCAAGCTACGAGATGCCGGTTTGGTCGCCACCCGCGGCCGTGCAGGGACGCAAGTGCTTGAGCAACCCTTGATGGCTGCGCGAAATGTCAGGCAAGTGCCTGAAGGTATGCGTGATTTGGCCAGCGGCAACCTGGACGCCACACTGTTACCGGCCCTGTCGCTCGGTGCAGAAGATGTCTTCCCACAGCAGAACGGCTATGACGTTAGCGGCGATTTGCCGGCGCTGTGTCAACGTGCAGGCGAATGGCTAACCCAACAAGGGGCATCGTCAGGTGAGATGTCGGTGTTTTCCGGCGCGCTTGATGCCATTGAGAAGGCACTGCGTAGCCATGCTACGCCGGGAGCCTCGGTGTGGGTGGAAGACCCTTGCTGGCCGCCATTACTGACGCTGTTGCGGCATCTTCGCCTCAAACCGCTGCCCTTGCCGATAGACGATCAAGGGTGCCGCTTGCCCGAGAAAGAGGCCGGCCCGCAAGGGTGCGCGGTGATACTGACGCCGCGAGCACAGAACCCGACAGGCATGTCGCTAAGCGCCGCTCGCGCCAAAAGTTGGCGTGAATTTTTAGCGGCCAATCCTGCGTGTTTGGCGATCGTTGACGATTTCTGGGGGCCGTTGTCACAGCAGCCTTTGTATTTGCCCTGTGACATGGATAACGGTTTGTATGTGTTGTCCTTGAGTAAGTTTCTCAGCCCGGACCTGCGTATTGCACTGGCCTGCGGCAAGCCGCCACTGTTGCAAGCGATGCGTGCGGATCAATACATTCGCGAGCGTTGGGTCAGCCATATCTTGCAGCAGATTGCCGTTAAACTATGGGCGCAAGCGCAGCGCGATGGTTTGCTGGTGCGGGCGCAACATGCCTATCAGCAACGGCGCGATACGTTGACGGAACGGTTACATGCGTTGAGTGGTATCCCCTTGCCGCCGGGCGAAGGCGTCCATATTTGGTTGCCGGTACGTTCAGAGGCCGCAGCCAGTCAAATCATGGCGCAGCGCGGATGGTTAGTACAAAGCGGTGAGCCGTTCCGCCTGAAAAGCGGCCCGGCGATCCGTGTCAGTTTGGCTAACCTGATCCCAGCACAGCTGGAAACACTGGCGCAGGATCTGGTTGTTGCTATCGGTGCGGGTACTCTGGTGAACTAACCCCGGAATCAAACCTGCGCCAATAGCCGTAAAGAGGCCAGACGGGCGGCGGGCTGGGTGATGGGGGTATCAATCACAAACTCTTCCACGCCATATTGCTGGTGCAATTGGTCCAGCTGCTGGCGTACTTGCTGAGCGGTGCCCCGCAGGATATGGCTTTCGCGGGGTTCAATGCGGTAATCGGTCGCGCCAGCTTGTTGCACAAAACTCTCCGCCTGTTCCAGGCTGCCGACCGTCACGCTTTGGCCACCGGTTACGTGTACTCGGTATTGCTGGATCCCTGACGCCAGTGCGTTGGCCTGTTCGGCACTGTCGGCGACGATCACCGCGACAGCCAGCAGGGCGTTGCGGCCACCGCTTTGCGTGGCGTAATGGACTAGCGCCCGTTTAATGTCGTCCTGATTGCCATTGAGGTGAGCAGCAAAGACAAAGGCCCAGCCGTGTTCGGCAGCCAACTGAGCACTTTCTTCGCTGGCACCCAGCAGAAAGCGTTGTGCCGGTTGTGACGGCTGCGGCGTGGCGCTCAGGCCCGGTTGCGCGTCATCATTCAGATAGGCATTGAGCTGCGCGAGTTGCTGAGGAAAATCCGGTTTATTCTGTTGGTCATGAGCGGCCTGTAGCGCTTGGGTCGAAAGTGGCAGCCCCCCCGGCGCTTTGCCCACCCCCAGATCAACCCGGCCTGGCGCCAGTGTCGCCAAGAGATTGAAGTTTTCCGCCACTTTATAAGCACTGTAGTGTTGCAGCATGACGCCGCCGGAGCCAATGCGGATCTGTGACGTTTGCCCAAGCAAATAGGCAATCAGCACTTCGGGCGAAGGGCAGGCAAGTTGCGCAGTGTTGTGATGTTCTGCCAGCCAGAAACGGCGGTAACCCCAAATTTCAGCCTGCTGCGCCAGGTGCAGCGTGCGTGTGAGCGCCTGTGCAGCGCTTTCTCCTTCGGCTATCGGACTTTTTTCCAACACGCTCAGGGCATAAGCCATTTTTCCGCTCCTTTATCATCAATTATTCATGACAAATACCATGCTGCATGCCCCGGACGTAATACTGATTGGGGATAGGATATTCCATTGATAAAAAACGAATTTAGATATGCGCAGAACGGAAAAAGGCGCGTCATTAGCGCGCCCGAATCGGATCAGGATTCCAGCCAGGTTTTCAGGCGAATGGCGTCGCTATAGTGACCGTAGCGCTGCTGGGAACCGAGCAGGATCATGACCACCGGCTGCCCTTTGATGAGGGTCCGCATGACCAGACAATGGCCTGCTTCGTCGGTGAACCCGGTCTTTTGCAACTGGATTTTCCAGGCGGGATTGTTGATTAACCCATTGGAGCTACGATAAACCAACTGGCCTCGGCCAGGGTGTACGATTTGCTGTTTGTCAGTACTAAAACGTCGAATGGTCTGATAACGGTAGGCATGATTAACCATTTTCAGCAGATCGTTGGCACTGGCGACATTTCTTGGGGTCAGTCCGGTCGGATCGTAAAAGTGTGAATGCTTCATGCCGATGGCACGTGCTTTCTGGTTCATTTTTGCCACAAAGGCTTTACGACCGCCGGGGTAGTTGCGGCTCAGCGCCGACGCGGCACGGTTTTCCGATGACATCAACGCGATGTGCAACATATCCCGGCGGCTGAGCGTTGAGCCGATAGTCAGGCGCGAGTGGGTTTTCTTTAACAGATCGCGGTCCGATGGCGTGACCTGCATTCTGTTACCCAGTGGACGTTTGCTGTCCAGCGTAACCATGGCTGTCATCAACTTGGTCAGCGAGGCAATGGGTTGCACGCGGTTAGCCTTCTTCTGATACAGGACTTTACCGGTTCGTTGATTGACGACCAACACGGATGTCGAGTGCAGCGCCAGCGGCGCAGCGGCTTGTGCGGCTGGCAGCAGGAAGAGCAGAGCAAGAACCAAAATGGCGCCGAAGCGGCATGCGTGAACGCGAACAGTGGAATTAAATAAAGACATGGCAACCGTAACTATGATCCTGACTGATGAATGAGTATCAGAAAGAGTCTGCACAGCAAATGTGGAGAAAATAGGGTGTTGATACAACGGGTCAGGAATCTTGGGGGGTATTGTAGCGAGAAAAACGCAGGGAGACGGCGTACCGCCTCCCTATAGACATCAATACACTTCTGGAACCACCATGGTGTCCGGAACCGGATGACGGTTGTAATCCGGGCTGCGTTTGCGTGGTGGCAGGGTGATCACGTTGCCCTCCGCTTCTTCATAGGGCAGTTGCTCAAGCAGGTGACTGATGCAATTTAGCCGCGCCTTTTTCTTGTCGACACCCTGAACTACCCACCAGGGGGCTTCAGGAATGTTAGTGCGTGCTAACATGACTTCTTTGGCCTCGGTATAGTCTTCCCAGCGGCGGCGACTCTCCAGATCCATCGGGCTGAGTTTCCATTGCTTCAATGGGTCGTGGATGCGGCTGAGAAAACGCAACTCTTGCTCGTCGTCGGTGATTGAGAACCAGTATTTCACTATCTGAATGCCACTGCGCGTCAGCATTTTCTCGAACTCTGGCACGCTGCGGAAGAACTCTTCATATTCTTCGTCGCTGCAAAAGCCCATCACTTTCTCCACCCCGGCACGGTTGTACCAGCTGCGATCGAACAGTACCATTTCGCCTGCGGCCGGCAGATGGGCAATAAAACGCTGGAAATACCACTGGGTACGTTCGCGATCGTTAGGGGCCGGCAGTGCAGCCACACGGCAGGTGCGCGGGTTCAGGCGCTGAGTGATGCGTTTGATCACCCCACCTTTGCCCGCAGCGTCACGGCCTTCAAAAATGATCACCAGCCGATGGCCGGTACGCATAACCCAGTCCTGCAGTTTGACCAGTTCCCCCTGTAAGCGCAGCAATTCGCGGAAGTACTGTTTGCGCCACGCCTTTTTCGAGTCGCTGTCCACTTCGGTATCGTCAAAGCGCAGATCGTCCAGCTCCATTTCCAGCTCTTCGTCATAGCTGTCGTAAAATTCTTGCAGCAAGCGCTGGTTGAAGCTCTCGTCGCGGTTAAATTCATGCATAGACATGGTTAATTCTCCGTGTTAGCCCGGTTTTAGAAATGGTTGAAAATCCAGTACAGCCCAGCGGAAAGCAGCACCGAGGCCGGTAACGTCAAGACCCAGGCCATCAGCAGGTTACGCAGGGTAGACATTTGCAGACCGGAGCGGTTGGCTGCCATGGTGCCGGCGATGCCGGATGACAGCACATGCGTGGTGGAAACCGGCAGCCCAAAGATGTCTGCAGCCCCGATGGTAGTCATCGCCACCAGCTCGGCGCTGGCCCCCTGGGCATAGGTGAGATGGCTTTTACCGATCTTCTCGCCCACGGTCACGACGATACGTCGCCAGCCCACCATGGTGCCCAGCCCAAGGGCAATGGCCACGACCACTTTGACCCAGAACGGAATAAAGCGGGTGGCGCTATCCAGATCGCTTTTCAAGGCATCCAGATTGCGCTGCGAGTCGGCGGATAGGTGAAGTTGTTTTTCCGACTTCAGGTGTTTAATGACCTCCGACGCCAGATACATATCGTTACGGGTATTAGACACGGCCTGAGCGGGGATCTTGTCGACCGAACCGTACTGGCGGATTTGATCGCCAATGGCGCCGGTCAATTGGGCCAGTGCAGGCACGACGTCGGGGGAGAGTTCGCTGGTCCGCACATAGCCGGTCAGCACGTCGCGCGGTTGTGCCTGGTTGACGGCCGGAAACTGACTCAGCAATTGGTTTTTGGTGACTTCTGCCAGTGCGGCGACCCGCGGGATTTGCTCGGGTGGCATTGAGCGGTTGAGCGCATAGGCAATGGGCATGGTGCCGACCAGGATCAGCATGATCAAACCCATTCCTTTTTGCCCATCGTTGGACCCATGAGCAAAGGAAACCCCCGTACAGGTCAGGATCAGTAAACCGCGGATCCACAACGGCGGCGGCGAGTCGTTTTTAGGGGCGGTATAGAGTTGGCGGTTTTTGACAAAGACTTTCAGCGCCAGCAGCAATAATGCGGCAAACACAAAGCCGATCACCGGCGAAAGCAACAGAGCGTAGCCCACTTTGATTGCTTGTCCCCAATCTACGCCGCTGGTGCCGGTGCGGCCGTGAATCAGCGCATTGGCCACCCCAACGCCGATGATTGAGCCAATCAGCGTATGAGATGACGAGGCAGGTAACCCGAGCCACCAGGTACCGAGGTTCCAGATAATCGCCGAGAACAACAGCGCATAAACCATGGCGAAGCCGTTACCGGTGCCAGCCTGTAAGATCAGCTCGACGGGCAGCAGCGAAATGATACCGAACGCCACCACGCCGCTGGAAAGCAGCACGCCGAGAAAATTAAAGAAGCCTGACCAAACAACCGCCACCATCGGCGACAATGAGTGGGTATAAATCACCGTGGCAACGGCATTGGCCGTATCATGAAAACCATTAACGAATTCAAAGCCCAATGCAATCAGTAGCGCTAATCCTAATAAAAGGAACGGGAGGTAACTGGTATATACCGCACCCGCATCACTCACGTCGTTAAATAAATTAACCCCGGCAAAAGCTATCCCCAGTACTAATAAAAACACAAAAAAAAGAACAGTGAGTCGACTGTTCTTTTGGTAGATTTTTGGCAGGCTGGATGCAGATGGTGCACCTGCTTGAACGGCGCTGTTTTCGCTCATAAAGGACCTTCCCGATAAACTTCATTTAGAATACTGACGGAGCCGTACGCTGTTGCCATCAAAGTATTGGGAAACAATGTGACTTTTTTATGACGGTAATATTAATCATCGGGAAAAGTGAAAATAATTAACGTTGGCATTTAAAGATTGATATAAATGCTGGAGCTGATTATTAATTGGTGTGGTTATTCAGGATAAAGATTTATGGCTCAAACGGTTGCGGAAAAATTGCACAAACTTGATTTTGATGATGAGGTCACCGGGCTGATTTATGGCCACGTATTCCGCACGGCAGAGCCGCCGCTACGCGTTTCATCGCAGCAGGCTTGTCAGGCTTATCAGACATTGTCACCGGGTGAGGGTTTTATCTGGTTACATCTCAATTTGAACCATGCAGCCGCTGAGAAATGGCTGAAAAATCACTTCGCTATTTCCGACTTTTTCTTCGATGAGATCCGTCATGGTTCACATACCACGCGTATTGAACGTCAGGGCGACGATCTGTTTGCCGTGCTCAACGACGTGATTTTTCACCCTAAAGAAAACAATCCAGAGATCGCGACGTTATGGCTGTATTGCCGTAGCGGGCTGGTGGTCACGGTACGGCACAAGCCTCTGCGTTTAATCGAACGGCTGCTGAGCCGGTTGGGGCCGCTACAACTGACATCATCGACCGAACTGCTGGCGCATCTGCTGGAAGAACAGGAGGACGTGCTTGAGCAAGTGGTGCGACAGGCCAACCAGTATGTCGATACCATCGAAGACCGCCTATTGAGTAATCACGTTAAACGAAACCGTACAGAACTGGGGCGTATGCGCCGTATGCTGCTGCGTTTTCAGCGTTTACTGGCACCGGAACCTGCGGCGCTGTTCCGTTTGCTCAACCGGCCACCGGCCTGGTTGAGCCGCGACGTGGTACAAGATCTGCGCCAATTCACGGAAGAATTTACCGTGGTGTTGAACGATCTCGCCAGTCTTACCGAGCGCATTCGTCTGTTGCAGGAGGAGATTGGCGCCAAGCAGATGGAACAGAATAACCGTACGCTCTATACCCTGACAGTGATCACCGTGTTGGCGCTGCCGATCAATATCGTTGCGGGTTTCTTCGGGATGAACGTGGGAGGGATCCCGCTGGCCAGCAACCACCACGGCTTTATTTTGCTGGTGTTGCTGGTCGGCGGTTTTACGCTGGTGACCGGCTATCTGGCGTTCAGACGCCGGGATGAAAGCTGACTAGAGTCTGGCCCGGTACTCTTCTTCCAACTTGGCGTGGGTGCTCCAGAACGGCTGTGGCTGACGATCGTGCAGGCGATCGACCAGGATATCCAAATGCGTGTGCCAGCCTCCGGCGACGCTGAGCATTTCGTCGCGGTTAGCCAAGCGGCGATGGGTCACCGTCAACAGCACGGCATTTCCCTGTTCAGTCAGTTCAAAGGTCACTTCGGAAGGGCGACTCTGTCCTTGTTCCGCCCAGGTAAAGCTCAGCAGGCGTGGGGGGAAAAGGCAGGTGATGTGACCGATATTGCTGACGCTGCAGCCAAGGTTTTTATATTTGGCCGGTGTTTGTTCATGCTCGCCGGTGAGGTCAGAATTGCGGAACACCAGCTCAACCTGGGCACCATTTTCCAGTTTCATATCGCCGGCGGCCAGCCAGGTGGCGCGTTTGTCGGATTCCGTCAGATAGGCCCATACTCGCTCGATCGGGCCGGGAAGCAGCCGCTGAATGCGCAGCGTGCCGGTTTCAATAATCATGCCGTAGTCGTTCATGGTTCACTCCTTGGGAGGATTCGGTTCGGGCTGCAGCAGCGCGATTTCCAGCGCATCCAGCCGCTCTGTCCAGAAATGCTCGTAGGTTTGCAGCCATTGCATGGCTTGTGCCATTGGCTCGGGTTCAAGCCGGCAGATATGGTTTCTTCCCTGCACGGTGCGTTGCACCAGCCCAGCAAGCTCCAGTGCTTTGATATGCTTGGAGGCGCCGGCAAACGACATCTGCAACGGCGCGGCCAGTTCACCAATGCTGTGCTCTCCATCGGCCAACGTACGCAGTATCGCGCGACGCGTTGGATCAGAAAGCGCTCGGAAAATGGCGTCCAGCTGTGAGGAAGATAATTTAACCATATGGTTGAATATAGAACAGGCAGGCGAATATTCAACCAGTTTGTTGAATATTTTTTATTGCCCCGACCGAAGGGCCGGGGCAATGTGTTCAGGCATGGGTTTGCGCCAGTAATGCGTTAAGCAGTACGTTGGCACCGGCTGTCGACCATTCGCGGGAAATATTTTCCAGCTCGTTGTGGCTGATGCCTTCCACGCAGGGAATGAAGATCATCGCCGTCGGCGCAACCCGGCTCAGGTAGCAGGCGTCATGACCCGCGCCGGAAACCATATCGCGGTGGGAATAGCCCAGTGACCGTGCGGCTTGCCGAATGCTGTCGATGCAACCTTGATCAAAGCGTATCGGTTGATACTGGAAAATACGTTCGGCGTGGGCGCTCAGACCCTTGGTACCAACCTCGGCTACGGCCGCTAACAGCCGCTGTTCCATCTGTTCCAGTACCCTCTCTTGCGGATGGCGGAATTCGACGCTGAAAAACACCTTACCGGGTACCACATTGCGCGAATTGGGGCTAATTTGTGCCATGCCCACCGTGGCGCGGGCGTCGGGCATGAAATCCGTACCGATGTTATTGACGGCAATAACCATGGCGGCAAAACCGAGCAGGGCATCGCGACGGCGATCCATCGGTGTGGTACCTGCATGGGCGCTAAAACCGGTGATTTCCAGTTCATACCAACGTTGCCCTTGCGCCGTTGTCACCACGCCAATCTCAATGTTTTCTGCTTCAAGAATCGGCCCTTGCTCAATGTGCAGTTCAAAGGCGGCGTGAATCGGCATTCCGCCTACCGCATGTTCACCCGCATAACCGATTTTCTGCAATGCCTCACCGATGCTGACACCCTGATCGTCGCGACGCGACAGGCCGTACGCCAGGTCAAATACGCCAGCAAACACCCCCGAGGAGATCATCGCCGGGGCGAAGCGTGCGCCTTCCTCGTTAGTCCAGTTGACGACCTCAACGGCACGTTCCGTGGTGATCTGGCGATCGTTGAGAGTGCGGATCACCTCCAGACCGGCGAGCACGCCATAAATGCCGTCAAAACGTCCTCCGTTGGGTTGAGAGTCAACGTGGGAACCGGTGATCACCGGCGCCAGTTCTGGGCGAGAACCTTCACGGCGCAGAAACATATTACCCATGCGATCGACCCGCACGCTGCAACCGGCTTCCAGTGCCCAGTCACGCAACTGGTCGCGTGCCAGGCGATCTTCTTCGCTCAACGCCAGCCGGGTGACGCCGTCTTTCGGGATGGCGCCAAACTGTGCCATATCACGCAGGCTTTGCCACAGGCGCTCCCCATTCACCCGTTGTGTCATTCCTTCTCTCCCTGCGGTTTGGTCGCATAGCGGAAATCACAGCAGGACGCACCGGACATAATGGTTTGGGTACGTTGCAGCTCGACATCCGGCGCATAGCCAACGATAAACTGGCTGTCGCGCGCGCAAGACAACAAATGGCCGATTTCGCCCAATCCCATTTGATGGTACATCTCGGCATAGCGGCAGCGGGTAACGTTATAGTCGAAATGTTGTTCGTCCTGATAGATCACCTTTACCTGCAGCGCATCGTCTTTTTCCCACAGGTACTGCAAGGCGGCGAAACTCTGCAAATCGGCGCCATTGGGCTCCTGCGCAGCAAAGTTTTTGCCCGCCTCAATGGCGGCGTTTTCGATGGCTTCGCCGATCACCGCCTGTGCGCGTTCCTTGCCTATCTCACGCACCAGAATCTGATAGATCGGTTTAATGATTTCCGCCTCTATGCGTCGCCGGGCCAGAATACCCAATTCGTTTTTTGCATCGCTCATCGCCTTGCTCCTCATTGCCTTGCGGATTTCTTATTGTGTTTTTGCGCCGCCCAGTACGCTCTGCGGCTGCCATTTGCCGTCAACGACCCGATAAAGGGTGAAGCTCGGCTGTTGCAGGTTGCCCTGCGAATCGAATGCAATGGTGCCTGTAACACCTTGATAATGAATGGTGCGCAATGCCGGCAGGTAATCGGCTGGATCGGCAGACCCCGCTTGCTCCATGGCAGTAATCAATACCCGGGTGGCGTCGTAGGCGAACGGCGCATGCAGTTCGATATGGGTTTTGTAGCGGTCGCGGTAGGCCTGCTCAAAGGCCTTGCCGCCTGGCATCTGTTCCAGCGGCAAACCGGGCTCCAGTGCGACGACGCCTTCACCTTCTTTTTGCGCCAGCGTCAGGAACGTCTGGCTGACAAAACCACCGGCACCCATTAATTGGGTATTCATCCCCAGTTGTTTGATGCGACGGGCCAGAGGAGCGGCCTGAGAATCAACACCGCCGAAGAAGATCAGATCAGCGTTCTTGCTGCGCAGGGTGGTTAATACCGCACTGAAATCGACAGTCTTGTCGTCGACATATTCACGCGCTACCGGCTGAATTCCTTGCGCCGCCAGTGACTTGATAAACTCATCTGCCAGCCCTTGTCCGAAGGCGGTACGGTCATCTATTACCGCAATACGCTTGGCCTTGAGTACCTTGGCCGCATATTCACCCGCGTAATTGCCACCGTCATCGTCATGGCCCATCACGCGGAAGCTGGTATCGAACCCTTGTTGAGTATAGCCGTGGCCGGTGGCGACGGGCGCGACCTGGGCAATGCCGGCATCGTGGTAAATGCGTGCTGCCGGTATGCTGGTACCGGTGTTCCAGTGGCCCACCACACCTGCGACGCCTTCGTCCACCAAGCGTTGGGCTACGGCAACCGCAGTACGTGGGTCGGACTGATCGTCCTCTGACAGCAGTTTAAAGATGACCGGCTTGCCTTTCAGCGTGGGTTTTTGGGCATTGGCATCGGCGATCGCCAGCTGCGCGCCGTTCTCCAAATCTTTGCCGATGCGCGCGGAAGGGCCCGTCAACGGACCCGCCAGGCCGATCAGAATAGTTTCATCGGCCAAAGCCGGTGATGCCGCACTCAGGCTAACCAAAACGGCGGCGGCAAGTGCCAGCGGCTTCAAGCGAGTTATCTTGTTCATGTATAGCTCCCGGTGTGATTAAAAATAAAAAGGTTATTCACCCAAATAGGCTTGTTTGATTTTTTCATCATCCAACATGTCGGCAGAGCGTCCACAGTGGCTCACACTGCCGCTGTCCAGCACATAGGCGCGGTCGGTTGATGCCAGCGCCAGCCGGGCATTTTGTTCCACTAAAAGTAGCGTGACACCGTCACCAGAAAGACGTTTGATGACCTCAAAAATGGCTTCGACCACAATGGGTGCCAACCCCATCGAGGGTTCATCCAACACCAACAGCCGGGGGCGACTGAGCAAGGCGCGGCCCATTGCCACCATTTGCTGCTCGCCGCCGGAAAGCAGCCCGGCCTGCTGTTGCAGCCGTTCGCGCAGACGTGGGAAAAGGGTGCAAACCTGTTCCATATCCTGACGTACTGCTGCTTTGTCACGTCGCAAATAACTACCGAGCTGCAAGTTTTCCAGTACCGTCATGCGGGCAAAAATACCGCGTCCTTCCGGCACCATGACCAGCCCTTGTTGCAATAGCTGATGTGTCGGTACGCCGCGAATAGAGCGTCCCTCAAACAGGATCTCGCCCCCGAAGGGCTGCAGGCCCGTTAGTGCTCGCAGGCTGGAGGTTTTTCCGGCACCGTTGGCACCGATCAATGTCACCTGTTCGCCGCTGTTCACCGAAAAATCGATGCCTTTAACGGCATGAATACCGCCGTAGGACACTTTTAGTTGTTTGACTGCCAGTAACGGTTCAGACATGAGCAGCCCCTCCCAGATAGGCACGGATCACGGCAGGTTCGCGTCGTACCTGAGCAGGTTCGCCTTCGGCAATAACTTTGCCGTAGTCGAGTACCGTCAGGCGGTCGCACAATCCCATCACCAGCTTGACGTCATGTTCGATCAACAGCAGGGTTTTGCCGCTTTCGCGGATACGTTGCAGCAGATCGCGCAACGCCACTTTCTCGGCAGCATTCATGCCTGCCGCCGGTTCGTCCAGGGCCAGCAATTTGGGTTCGGTGGCCAATGCGCGGGCAATTTCCAACCGACGCTGATGGCCATAGGACAAATCGCCGGCGCGGTAATCGGCAAATTGACTGATGCCGACGTACTCCAGCAGCGCGTAGGACTTCTCCCGCGTTGCCTGCTCTTCTTGCCGCGCGCGACGGTGGCGTGAAATTGCCGCCCAGAGCCCATTGCGGGTACGCAGATGACAGCCGACCATCACGTTTTCCAACACGCTCATTTCATTGAACAACCGCAGATTCTGGAAGGTACGCGCAATACCGGCTTGCGCCACTTTATCTATGGCCTGTGGTTTGTAGCGGCGATCCTGTAAACGGAATTCGCCGCTGTCGGCGCGATACAGGCCGGTGATCAGGTTAAAACAGGTGGTTTTTCCTGCACCGTTCGGCCCAATCAGGCCGTAAATCTCCCCCTGACGAATACTGATGCTGACGTCATCGACAGCGGTGAGCCCGCCAAAGCGTTTACTGACGTTACTGAGCGTGAGGAGTGGCGTCATGACGTTGCCCCTTGTGGGTGGCGTGCCGGCCACAAGCCCGCAGGGCGATAGAGCATCACGAGAATCAACGCCAGCCCGTAAAACAGTTGGCGGATAATTTCCGGGTCGATCCACACCTGCCCAAATAACGCCTGTTGCAGTGGCCCCATGGTACTGCGCAGCAATTCTGGCAGCGCGGCCAGTAACAAAGCGCCGAGGATCACGCCGGGTATGTGGCCCATTCCGCCTAAAACCACCATGGCCAAGACGGCGATAGACTCTTGCAAGGTGAAGGACTCTGGCGAGACAAACCCCTGAAACGCGGCAAACAGCGCCCCGGCAATACCGCCAAAGGTGGCACCAATGGCAAATGCCAGCAGCTTGAAGTTACGCGTATTGATGCCCATGGCGCGTGCAGCGTCTTCATCCTCGCGAATGGCGGTCCAGGCGCGGCCAACCCGCGAATGTTGCAGGCGGAGACAGATAAACAGGATCAGCAACAGCAATGCGGCGAACAGATAGTAATAGAGGTAGAGCGACGAAAAACGCAGGCCAAACCATTGGTGCATGCCGGAAAACGTCAGGCCAAACAATGAGACGGGATCGATGCCGGAAATCCCCTTCGGGCCATTGGTTATGTTGAGGGGGCGATCCAGATTACGCATTAGAATACGCACGATCTCGCCGAAACCCAGTGTGACGATGGCCAAATAGTCACCGCGAAGCCGCAGCGTGGGTGCCCCCAGCAAAATGCCGCACAGCGCTGCCAGCAGTGCAGCCAAGGGGATCAGTAACAGAATCGACAGATGCAGGCCATTCGGGAACCAGTGCAATAGCAGCGGGAACTGTTCGGTCAAATGTGGGGATGACAACAGCGCGGTCAGATAGGCACCTACCGCGTAAAAAGCGATAAACCCCATATCCAGCAGGCCAGTGAGGCCGACCACGATGTTCAGCCCCAGTGCCAACATCAGGTACAGCAGTGCGAAATCGATCACCCGTACCCAATAGTTGCCGCCTGCGGCACCGGCCACCCAGGGGGCCAGCACCAGGCCGAGCATAAACAAGACTACGCCGAGTCTGGCGCGGTGTGGGCTGTCGGTATGTATCATGGTGGTCAGAATAGTCATTTTTGTCCTCAGGCGCGGGTAGCGACGCGTTCGCCTAGCAGCCCGGATGGGCGGAACACCAACACGGCAATCAAAATCAGGAAGGCAAACACATCCTGATAGTTGCTGCCGAAAGTCCCGCCGGTCAGTTCGCCGAGATAACCGGTGCCCAGTGATTCAAACAGCCCTAGCAGTAATCCGCCGAGCATCGCGCCACGCAGATTGCCGATCCCACCCAGTACGGCAGCCGTAAAGGCCTTGATGCCGGGCAGGAAGCCCATGGAGAAACCGGCATTGCCGTAGTTACTGGCCATCATGATGCCTGCCACGGCCGCGAGAGCACCGCCAAGGGCAAAGGTCAGAATGATGATGCGGTTGGGATCAATACCCATCAGGCTGGCGACCTGGGGGTTTTCAGCCGTGGCGCGCATGGCGCGGCCAAAGCGTGAGTGTTCGACCAAGAACAACAGCCCGACCATCACCAGTACGGCAACGACCAGTGTGGCGATGCCCGTCCCGGTGATCACCGCCGGTGCGTGTTCAGCACTGCCTTGAGTTAGCGCGATAGGGGACATGGGTAACAGTTGCGGGAACATCAACGGATTACGCGACCAGATAAGCATGGCCAACGTTTGTAGCAGCAGCGAAACGCCAATCCCGCTGATCAGGGGCGCCAGGCGCGGCGCATTGCGCAGGCGGCGATAGGCCAGACGCTCGATACTCATCGATACCAGGGCGCAGACCGCCATGGCGATAAGTGCCGCCAGCAGCAGCACGGCATACGGCGACAGCGCAGGAAAATGGTGCTGTAACACGCAGATGGCGGACAGTGCGCTGAGTGTGCCAACCATCAACACATCACCGTGGGCAAAATTGATGATGCGCAGGATGCCGTAAACCATGGTGTAGCCCAGGGCGATCAACGCATAAATGCTGCCGAGCATCAGGCCGTTGACGGTCTGCTGTATCAGCGTATCCATAGGGGAGAGTCCCGAAAAATAATGATTCAGGACGCTCACACTAGAGAATTAAAAAAAATTGTAAAATACGGAAAAATAATTTCTTATACAAAAAACGCGTGTTTTTAATAGGTTGATTTATCTGTATATTAAATTTAAACCTTCGCTGTATTTTCACAAAAATAGCCAATATATGAAAAAAACAGAACAATATGCAGTGCCGTTACCCAACGATCCGCCGCTTCGTGCTGTACGGGCATTTGAGGCTATTGCCCGCTTGGGCAGCGTTACCGGCGCAGCGAAAGAACTGGGGATTTCACCCTCGGCGGTGAGCCATCAGCTCAAAACCCTGGAGGCATTTCTGCAGATGCCGCTGACCGAACGCCAAGGGCGTAAGCTGATCCTGCGTAATGAAGGGCGGGACTATTACCGTTCGATACGCTCGGCGTTTAACGTACTGCGTCAGGCGACGGAGCAGGTGAGAGAGCAATCAGCATCCCGACAGGTGACCATCAGTCTGATCCCGCTGTTTGGCATGGGGTGGTTTATTCCACGGCTACAGGGTTTTCTACGTGAGAACCCCGAGACCGACATTAACGTGGTGTACGCTAATCACCGTAACTATCTCAGTGACGCTGCGGATATTTCGATTCGTTTTGGTGCCGGGCAATGGACAGGTTATCGCAGTGAAAAACTGATGTCCGGTAAAATGGTGCCCGTGTGCAGCCGGGGTTTTATCAAGCTACACGGGGTGTTCGATACGCCAGATCAACTCTCGCCACTGCCGCTGTTGCATGATGAAGAACGCACGACCTGGATGCAGTGGTTTCAGCTAGCCGGGGCGCGGCGCCCCTTACGCAGCACCGGCCCGATGTTTGAAGACGGTTTATTGACCTTGGCGGCAGTGCAGGCCGGGTTGGGGTGCGCCCTGATGCGCGAGCCATTGATCACGCCTTACCTGAACAGTGGTGAACTGGTTAAGCTGTTCGATCTGGCGATCGACGACGGCCGTGATTATTACCTGTGCGTGCGGCAAGACAGTGAACTGTCGCCGGAGGGACTGGATCTGCAACGCTGGTTGTTGAAAGAGGCCGGGGTTTGAACACCCCGCGCCAAATTTGATTCAGAATTCGACGTCTTCCAGGCTGAAAAACTCGGTCTGATCGTTATAGGAAAAGATTTCCGCATAACGTCCCCAGTTAATGACGGTGTCCAGTGTCTCCTTCGCCGCGGCGTCAGACAGCGAGTCCTCCAGTTCCTGCTCAAAGCGCATACGCGGCGCACGGTGGCCCGGGCGTTCGTCCAGCACAGTTTTGATCAGCGCGGCCAGCGGCAGGTAGCGCAGTAAATGCTCGGCGAACATGACTTTACGTGCCTGGACATCGTAGTCGGCAAAGATTCGCGCTGAGGGTGTCAGAAAAATATCCCCTTCACGGACATCTGCGAAACCCAAAAATTGCAGCACTTCGGCGATCGGGAATAGATCATCCACTTCCAGGTGGAGCGAATGAGCGATGTCCGGCATGTCGGCGCGGCCGAAATAAGGCGCGGCAGCCAACGTTTCTATCAGACCGGCAATCAGGTTGGTGGAAACATGCGGTAAACGCGTGCCAAGCTTCAGGCCTTTTTTAACGCTCTCATCCACCGGTCTGGCGGTCATTTTGGCGTAAACGTCATCCACCAGACGGCGGAATAACGGATCCAGCCGATTACGTGGGTGGCTGAACGGCACCTTGATTTCAGCAACGACCCGTCCGGGGTTGGAGGACAGCACCAAAATTCGGTCACACATAAACACCGCTTCTTCAATGTTATGCGTCACGATCAACACGGACTTAATCGGCATACGGCCCTGGTTCCATAAATCGAGCAGGTCGGTACGCAGTGTTTCCGCCGTCAGCACATCTAGCGCGGAGAAGGGCTCATCCATTAACAGCAGCGTTGGGTCCACCACCAAGGCCCGGGCAAAGCCGACCCGTTGGCGCATGCCGCCTGAAAGCTCACGCGGGTAGGCGTTTTCAAAGCCGTCCAGACCGATCAGGTCAATCGCGGCCAGCGCGCGCTCACGCCGTTGATTGGCGGCAACACCCAAGGCTTCCAGTCCCGCCTCCACGTTTTGCAATACGGTGAGCCAGGGGAAAAGGGCAAAGGTCTGAAACACCATGGCAATGCCTTTGGCCGGGCCGCTTAACGGTTGGCCAAGATAGTCAACCGTGCCTGATGTGGGCTCGATCAACCCGGCAATGATCCGCAGCAACGTTGATTTACCGGAACCAGACCGCCCCAGCAACCCGACAATCTCCCCGGCCCGTAAAGACAGATTAACGTCATTGAGGATCAGCAGTTCGCTGTGCGTCGTGTTAAAGCCGTGGTCGATGTTCTTTACCGCTAAAATTTCCGTGCCGGCGAGCGGCGCTACCCTGTTTTCTGGATCTGACATCTGAACGCTTCCTTAATCGATGCGGAATCGGGATTCGGCGTAGGCATACAGCGGACGCCACAGCAGGCGATTGAACAGAGTGACAAATAACGACATCACGGCGATGCCCAAAATGATTTTAGGGAAGTCGCCCGCGGTGGTGGTTTGTGCGATGTAGGCGCCCAGTCCATGTGCCGTGACCTGCGTGCTGCCCCACTGCACGAACTCTGCCACGATACTGGCGTTCCAGGCGCCACCTGAGGCGGTAATGGCCCCGGTGATGTAATACGGGAAAATGCCGGGCAGCATGACCTGACGCCACCATTGCCAACCACGAATATGGAAGTTGGCAGCGGCTTCTCGGTAGTCGTTGGGGAAGGCGCTGGTGCCCGCGACCACGTTGAACAGGATGTACCATTGGGTACCGAGCACGATCAGTGGCGACAGCCAAATATCCGGATTGAGGTGGAAGTGCACAATGGTGATGACGAATACGGGAAACAACAGGTTGGCTGGGAAGGCGGCCAGAAATTGGGCAATAGGCTGAACTTTGCCGGCCAACGCAGGGCGCAGCCCAATCAGCACCCCAAGCGGCACCCAGATCAGCGATGAAATAGCGATCAGTACGGTGACGCGCAACAACGTAATGAGACCCAGTACCAACACATGGCCGACGTCCGCCAGCGTCACTCCGGTCTGCACATAAAGGATCACGTGATAAGCAATGGCGATCGTCAGCAGGATCAGCAGGCCGCTCCAGCATAGGTCGATCAGGCGCGAGCGTTTTTGCCGTTGCACGTTGCTGGCTCGGCGGCGTCTTATTGTCGGCAGATTGAGCCGCAGGCGTGCGGTCTTGGCCAGAAGTGCACCCAAGGGCGTCAATAACAGGTGAATGAGTCGCGTGCGGCGCATCAGGTTCAGCACCCACGAGTTTGGCGCATGGGCTGAGCGGGTGGTTTCCATGCGAAATTTGTCTGCCCACGCCACCAATGGGCGGAACAACAACTGGTCATAAGCCAAAATCACCACGGTCATGGTGAGCAGTACCCAACCGACCGCGTGCAGATCTTTACTCAGTATCGCCTGTGCGAGGTAGGCGCCAATACCGGGTAGCGTAAAGGTGTTATTACCGACCGTAATGGCTTCAGACGCCACGATAAAGAACCAGCCGCCAGACATCGACATCATCATGTTCCAGATCAGGCCCGGCATTGAAAACGGCACATCCAGCTTCCAAAAACGCTGCCAGGGGCTCAAATGAAAACCGCGCGACACCTCCAGTAAATCACGTGGCACGGTGCGCAGTGATTGATAAAAACTGAAGGTCATATTCCAGGCTTGGCTGGTGAAAATCGCGAAGATGGCGGCGAGTTCGACGCCTAACACCCTGCCGGGAAACAGTGCGATAAAGAAGGTCACGGTAAAGGAAATATAACCGAGTACCGGCACCGACTGAAGAATATCGAGAATAGGCACCAGCACTTTTTCCGCACGGCGGCTCTTGGCTGCCAGCGTGCCGTAAACCAAGGAAAATATCAGCGCTGCCACCATGGCGATAAGCATGCGCAAGGTGGTGCGCAGGGCATATTCAGGCAGGTTAGCGGGATCAAGAGAGATCGCCTGGGTTTTTAGCGTCATGATTGGCTGCATCGTTTGATGCAGGCCAACAGCCATCATCGCAATAGTGCCGATAATCATCGGGAAGGCGATAACATCCCACCCGTTGGGCAGTAAACGCCGGGCGGAGGCGTGTATATTGAGCCTGACGTTCATCTAACCTCTCTTTAAACCAAAATTGGTCGAGTTTTGAGGGTAATGGCAGCACAACGACTATAGACCATTACCAACCGGCATTTTTAAACCGTTACTCAGCAGACGTCGTTTCAGTGGCTGTCATGCCACAGTGTACCGATGGCGGATGACAATTCAGATTATCGTGATCGTGCAGTAGCTTTGCTGGGGGGAAGCGATAATAATTCATAGACTAAGACAGGATGACCGTTCGATTTTCAAAGAGGATTACGTTATGTCTGCCGGCAGTGACACGGAACAACCCAACAAGTCGAGCTTAACTCTGTTGGCAGGTGGCGCACTGGGTGTGGTGTTTGGTGATATTGGTACCAGCCCCTTGTATACCTTCAAAACGGTGCTGTTTCTCTCTGGCGATACCCCCTCGGTACCCGTGATTCTTGGGTTGTTGTCGCTTATTTTCTGGACACTGGTGATCGTTACGTCGTTGAAATACGCAATGTTCGCGATGCGTATTGATAACCGTGGCGAAGGCGGCATCATGGCCTTGATGTCGCTGTTGGTCAGTAAGACCAGCTCCCGCCCAATGGTGCTGTTTGCCGGCCTGTTTGGTGCGGCATTGATCTACGGCGATGGGGCGATCACCCCGGCGATCTCCGTACTGTCGGCGCTGGAAGGGCTTAACATTGTTCTGCCTGAATCGCAGCCCTATATTTTGCCGGCGGCGGTGGCCATCTTGGTCAGCCTGTTCGCTATTCAACCGCTCGGCACTGCACGCATCGGTAGGGTGTTTGGGCCGATTATGGCGCTGTGGTTTTTTTCCATCGCGGCCTTGGGCATCTGGGGGATTATTCAGCATCCTGCGGTGCTGATGGCGTTGAATCCTTTGTACGGCGTTAACTTCCTGTTCTCTAATGGGGTGACCAGCTTTCTGGTGCTCGGTGGCGTTTTCCTCTGTGTCACTGGTGCAGAGGCGCTGTACGCCGATATGGGGCATTTTGGCAAAAAGCCGATCTGGCTCGCGTGGTTTGGCATCGTTTTCCCCAGCCTATTGCTGAACTATGCCGGACAGGCTGCGCTCATTCTGTCTGGCGCCGACGTGACCCAAAATATCTTCTTCCGCCTGTGTCCGCCGGTGCTGCAAATCCCTCTGGTTATCCTGGCGACGTTGGCCACCATCATCGCAAGCCAGGCTATCATCAGCGGGGCTTTCTCCATGACCCGTCAGGCTATCCAGCTTGGCTGGCTGCCACGCCTGCAGGTGAAACAGACCACGGAGGAAAGCTACGGGCAAATCTACATCGGTGCCATCAACTGGTTGCTGATGGCGGTCACCGTCTTCCTGACGGTGTTCTTCAAGTCGTCCGATAATTTGGCTGCCGCTTACGGCATCGCCGTGTCGCTTACCATGATCATGACCACCGGGCTGCTGTTTGTGGCGATGCGAGAGGTATGGCGATGGGGAGTGGTCACCAGTTTGTTGGTGGCAGGCGGCTTTTTTATCGTCGATCTCAGTTTCCTGTTGGCCAACCTCAGCAAGGTGATGCAGGGCGGTTATGTCCCGTTGCTGTTGGCCACTCTGGTGTACGGCGTGATGCTAATCTGGCATCGCGGGGTGATCGCGGCTTCCCGCACCTTGGGGGAAAAAAGCGTGCCGTTGACGGATTTCCTGGCACACCTTGAAGAGCAAAAAATCCCCCGTGTACCCGGCACTGCAATATTTCTTACTCGTACGCTAAATGGCACGCCGCCGGTGATGAAGTGGCACGTTAAGCGTAACGGTTCGCTGCACGCCACCGTGTTGACACTGAATATTATGATCGTCAACGAACCCCGCGTAGCGAATGCCGAGCGGTTGGTCATCCGACAACAGTCACCGGGGTTCTGGTGCGGAATCGCCAGCTACGGTTTTATGGAGCGGCCCCATATTCCCCGCTTATTACGCCATGCAGAGGCGCAGAAAACCGGGCTGAATTTTGATGACGCGACCTATTACCTGGGGCATGAAACCGTGGTACGCCGCGAGGCCAATGACCGATTACCGGCGTGGCAGCGCAACATTTTTGCGTTGATGGTGCGCAACGGTATGCACGTAACCGATTATTACTATTTGCCCAGCGATCAGGTTGTTGAAATTAGCCGCCGGGTGCCGGTTTGAGGCGCTTGGCTATAGGTTAAAAGCATTGGTTATTTAACTGTCTGCGTGGGAGAGGGTACATTGCGGTAGCGCGATGGGCGCTGCTTGTGAGTGAAGGGTGTATGTCATTGTTCGATCTTACCGCGTTGGCTGCCGATCTTCCGCAGGCATGGCGTTCCCGCGTATTGGGACATGTCGGCTCGGCCAACATCAAAGTGCTGCGCATGGACTCGTGTAGCAGTGAGGAAGAAGTGCATGATTACAACGAAGGCCTCCTGGTGATCAGCGGCCAACTGCGGTTGCAGGTGGCGGGGGACGAAATTGTGGTGAGGGCCGGCCAGCTATATCAGGCTTCTGCTGGCGTGCCACACCGCGTATTACCAGGCAGCGAGGGCACGCTGGTGATCTTCGATCTGCCGGAAGATTGAGCACCGTCGTTTCTGTCGAAGGGGACGCCTGCTGCCTAAGGCTGGTCACTTAAGGTGTTTTTAGCGAGTTCAAGACTATTTCGGTCATTCAATGAGCAAAGCACCATGAGGCTCATGTGCCTCTACCGAGCAGGGGAACCAGGGCGGAGTCCCTCTAGGCAGAGGGGCCCCACTTACCGATCAATGCGGTTGTGCCAGAAATGTGGCAATGCCCTCGAGAAAGCGTTTTCTGCCGGCGTTATCCCGATCAAGATGGACAAAATGTGTGGCTTCAGGAATGGCCAGCATCTCTGCCAGGGGGGCATCTTTCATGATGGCCGCAGCATCTTCGGGCCGGCTCCAGAAGTCCCGCTCAGAGCGGATAACCAACACCGGAACGTTAGTTAATGCGGTTGCGGACCACTGTTTTTTGCCCGTGGCCAGTTCAAAGCTGTCAGCCATTGCACCTGTTGGCGCCCTGAAACTTTGCGGTGTTCTGCGTTGTGACGTTTTGTCCGATGCCAGAGCCGCATCACCGTAAGCGCGTTTAACCGTTTCATCACGCCACTGAGTTTTATCCAGCATGGGAATGCTTTTATCCCAGACAACAAACAGACTGTCTCGCGTGCTCAGACCCCAGCCGCCAAATTTTGCCGTGTTGAAATGCCCGGGGTTCCGAGGGTCTTCCAGTGGCGAGCCATATCCCAGTGATGGGTGATGGGCGCTTCCGCCATAAAGCGTATTATAAAGAACCAGTCGTTCAACATTCTGGGGGTACTGCGACGCGTAAGCGCCTGCCCAGTGACCCCCGGTAGCCCATCCCAGGAGACTAATGCGGGGGGAACCATTCCATGTTTGAATAGCACGTACGGCGTGGGCGATATCGTTTACGGCATCTGCAGTGCGCATCAACGGCATTGACTGGTCAGGTGGTGCATCCATTTCAACTGGCCGACTTGATAACCCATACCCCCGCAGATCAAGGATATACACCTGAAGCCCTGTCTGTGCCAGGTCTGCTGCCAGAGAGCCGCCCTTAACGGGCAGATCAAAAGAGGCGATACCGGGAACACGGGCACCATGAATCAGTAGAACCGGCGAAAGTGGTGTCGTCCTGCTTGATTTCAGTCTGACTTCCCTAATGTGGAGCCGTTCTCCATTCTCAAGTGCAACATATCTCTCTGTACGGCTGATCGGGTTGGATAGGTCATTTTCTTCTGACGCGCCTAGCGCGCATGATGCCGACATCATCAGGAAGGCTGCCAGCATATTTATGCTTCGGTAAGGCAGTGATAATGATCTGAGTATGTTCATTGTCCTTTCTGCTCCACGAATATATACAGGGAGTATATTCATGTGGCTTCCATGATGTGTCTAATACTATTGTGGTGCTTTCTTAATACATTAAAGGTATCGCGATATGCTCACCCTGCGTCAGTTGCGCCAATTTCTGGTTGTTGCGGAAACAATGAATATGCGGAAAGCAGCAGAGCGTTTACATATGGCTCAACCCCCGCTGACAAAAGCGATCCGTCATATGGAAGAGACGCTGGGTACCCGGCTTTTTGAGCGAACAAATCGAATCACGGCACTGACCCCAGCAGGAAAGGTGTTGCAGAAGGAAGCGGTTGCGACGCTCATGCAGATGGAAAGGGCGATGTTGTTGGCCCGACGTGCTGGCGAGGGAATGACAGGGACTTTGCGTATCGGTTTTGTGGCCACTGCCATCAGACATTTGCTTCCTGACATGATTGCTCGTTTTCACGTCTCCTGCCCGAAGGTTGTTCTTGAGTTGAAAGAAATGACAACCGCACGTCAGGTGGCAGGCATTCTGGATGATTCGCTTGACGTTGGCATTGTGGTGTTACCCGTTCCTGAATACGCAATACAGAAACTCTCTTATCACCGATTTTTTAGCTGTCCGCTGGTTGCCGTTTTGCCAAAAAAACACCCGGATAACGCAAGCGGTGCTTTGCCGCTTGCTGCTCTGGCGGGGGAACCCTGGGTATTATTCCCGGAGCAGGAAGGGCCTGGCCTCTATCGTTCTATTACGGAGGCCTGTGAAAAGGAAGGGTTTATTCCAGAGGTTGTCCAGCGAGCATTGCAGATGGAAACGATTGTCGGCCTGGTTGCTTCGGGGTTAGGGGTCAGTCTTGTCCCGGAGTTTATGCAAAAAAATGGATGGGCAAATGTTTCTTTTTGCAAACTTATTGGGGAGCCGATCCTGTATCAGGTTGCCTTGACTCATAAGCCAGAAAATACCAATCCTTATATTGCGGATTTTGTAAAGAACGCGACGCACCCGCAGTAATCAGAAGGTTATTCGCCGTTGCCAAGCGCGGTGAGCGCCACGTTCACCGCCGCCAGCAGACGTGCCTCCGTGACGCCGTCGCGAGCCTGCACCGACAAGCCGTGCAGGAAGACGGCAAAATAATCACCGAGGCTTTCGGCATCGGTTTCGGGTGGCAGTTCGCCCACGATTACCGCAGCCTTCAGGCGCTCAATAATGCCCTGAGTGCGCAACCGGCGGTGTTCTGCCAACCAGGTTTTGATACCGGCGTTTTCGTCGCTGACACTGGTTGCAGAGGAAACCACCATGCAGCCTTGTGGTGCATCAGCGCGGCTATAGAGTGCCACGGCGTCGTATAACATGCGTTTTATTGCCGTATGCACACTGCTTTCTTCACTGAATGCGCGATCGGCAAACCCACCTTCATGGCTTTCATAACAGGCAATGGCTTCACGGAACAAAAGCTCTTTTGAACCAAACGCCTTGTAAATACGTGCGGAGGCAATGCCCAGCTCGGCAACCAAATCCGACATCGACGTACCTTCATAACCCTGTCGCCAAAAGAGGTCACGTGCCTTCACTAATGCCTGTTCGCGGTCGAATTCGCGTGGTCTGCCTGCCATTCATCTACCCTTATTTGCCGATCTTTCAGTGAAATAGGATCGCTTAAATCCACCTTAATACCAACGATTTTTTAAAATTCGCTTGCTGAGGAATGTATTTAAGCATATTGTTTGTCGATCAACAAACAATAGGAGTTTACGATGAAAACCCTGAAAGGTCCAAGCCTGCACCTCGCACAATTCAGCGACGACGCTGCCCCCTTTAACAGCCTGCCGGCGATAGCCGACTGGGCCGCGAAAACCGGTTTTAAAGCCCTGCAAATCCCCGCTTGGGATAGCCGCCTGTTTGACTTGGCAACGGCCGCAGAAAGCCAGACGTATTGCGACGATCTGGTCGGTATGTTGGCAGCACATGGGCTGGAGGTCAGCGAACTGACCACCCACATTTTTGGTCAGCTGATGGCGGTACACCCGGCTTATGACGCGCTATGTGACAGCTTTGCGCCACCGGCTTCACACGGCAATCCGAAGGCACGCGGTGAGTGGGCGCACCAGCAGCTCCTGTTGGCGGCCAAAGCCTCTGCACGACTGGGGCTGACTGAGATGGGCACGTTTTCAGGTTCACTGGCCTGGCCCTATTTGTTCCCGTTCCCACAGAGACCGGCGGGGCTGATTGAAACGGCCTTCGATGAGTTGGCCAAGCGCTGGCTGCCGATACTCAATGCCTGTGACGAGCAAGGGGTGAACCTGTGCTATGAAATTCATCCCAGCGAAGATTTGCACGATGGCGTGACCTTCGAAATGTTCCATCAGCGCGTTGGCGGCCATCCGCGCTGTCAGATACTGTTCGACCCGAGTCACTTCGTGCTGCAACAACTTAACTATCTGGATTATATTGATATTTATAAGGATTTTATTCGCATGTTCCACGTCAAGGACGCGGAGTTTAATCCGACCGGTCGGCAGGGGATCTACGGCGGTTATCAATCCTGGACTGAACGCGCAGGGCGTTTCCGCTCGCTGGGCGATGGGCAGGTGGATTTCAAGGGCATATTTTCACGGCTGACGCAGCACGGTTATCAAGGCTGGGCAACGCTGGAATGGGAATGCTGCCTGAAACACCCACAAGACGGGGCCCGTGAAGGCGCAGCCTTTATTCGTGACCATATCATCAACGTCACCGACAAGGTGTTTGATGATTTTGCCGGCGCACCGGTTGACCAACAACAAATCAATGCCTTGCTTGGCCTGCGCTGAGCCACCTTAATCCTTCACGGAGAACACCGATGACACTGCAAAATAACGGGTCCACGCAACATGGACCTGAGCCAGAACACGTCTATGCGCGGGTAAATGGCAACCGAATTCACTGTGTAACGCTTGGCGAAGGTCGCCCGGTGCTGTTGATTCCTGGGTGGCCACAAACCTGGTACACCTGGCGGCATGTTATGCAAGCGCTGGCGGCAGCCGGTTTTAAAGCCATCGCGGTAGATCCACCGGGTATCGGGGATTCAGACAAGCCTGTGGGCGGCTATGACACCGGCAGTGTCGCTGCCACGCTGCACCAGACCATGCTGCAGCTTGGGTACCCGAGTTATCAATTGGTCGGTCATGATATAGGGATGTGGATCGGGTACGCGATGGCCAGTGACTTCCCACAGGCGGTCACGGGGGTGGTACTGACGGAGGCGGTGATCCCTGGGCTTGCACCCGCACCGCCGATTTTTGTGCCCGCCGACCAGAACATTTTCCTGTGGCACTTCATGTTCAACCAACTGACGGACCTGCCGGAGGCATTGACGTTGGGCCGTGAGCGAGAGTACCTCAGCTATATCTTTAATCGTTGGTCTTATCGCCGCGATCGGGTCGCGGCGGAAACGTATATCACGGCCTATTCGGCACCGGGTAGCCTGCGGGCCGGTTTTGATTACTACCGCGCCATTCCGGAAACCATACGGCAAAATCAGCGTCGGGCTGAAACCCGCCTGACCATGCCGGTGATGACCATTGGAGCCGATCACGCCACCGGAGATGCGCCTTTTCTCACCTTGCGCGATAACGCCACTAACCTGCGTGGTGAAACGGTTGCCGAGTGTGGGCATTTCATTACCGAAGAGTCCCATGAGGCGTTTATTGCGTTGGTGGTACCTTTCTTGCTGGAGGGCCAGGCTGATGCCGCTTAATCCGCAGATTGCCCACTTCCTGGCTGACGCGGCGCAGGCAACCGCACCGGAATCTCTGTCTGAGATGCGTGCGGCAGCAGAAAACGGGCTGTTGCAGTTGCAAGGTGAGCCCGAGGCCAGTGGCGGGATCAAGAACGGATGGGTCACCGCCAGCGACGGGCACAATATTGCTATTCGTGCTTACACGCCATTGGGCGTGGATGCGCGTGCCCCCATACCGGCAATGTTGTACGCCCACGGTGGCGGCTGGTGTCTGGGCTCACTGGCGCTGTATGACCAGCCTTGTCAGGCACTGGCCAATGCCACAGGCCGCATGATCCTGTCGGTTGATTATCGCTTGGCACCGGAACATCCCTATCCACGGCCGTTGGACGACGTGTATCAGGCATTGTGCGGCGTGATTGAACAGGCGGATGTGTGGGGATTCGATGCCACACGTATCGCGGTTGGTGGTGACAGCGCGGGGGGGAATCTGGCCGCGGCCGTTGCGCTATTGGCTCGCGACTGGGATGGCCCGCAGATTGAACATCAGCTGTTGCTGTACCCGGCCTTGAGCCGGGCTATGGATACGGCCAGCTACGTCGACTACGCACAAGGCTATTTTCTGACGCGGGAAGTGATGGAATTTTGCTGGCGTCAGTATCTGCCTGAAGAGCGCGATCACCCAGAGCCTTACGCAGAACCCTTGCATGCAGCAACGTTAAGCCGGTTGCCCCCGGCAACCATATTGAGCTGCGAGTATGATCCGTTGCGCGATGAGGCGGAGGATTATGCCCGGCGTCTGCGGGAGGACGGGGTTGCGGTGCGCTGTGAACAGCTGCCGGGCATGGTACATGCCTGCATCCATATGCTGGGTTTAACCCCGGCGGCACGGGAACTGTTCGACAAGGCCCGATGATAAAATGCCCCGTGAGAACGGGGCATTTTTTTTCGCTTAGGTTAATTAACGGCCCGCGACGGTGACAAAGCGGGTTTCCAGGTAAGATTCGATCGCTTCGCTGCCGCCTTCGGTGCCGTGACCAGAGTCTTTCACCCCGCCAAACGGCGTTTCAGGCAGGCCAAAACCAATGTGGTTAATGCTGAGCATGCCGCTTTCCACATCGCGTCCCAACGCGTTCACGGTCGCGATGCTACGGCTGTACGCGTAGGCTGCCAAACCGTAAGGCAGGCGATTGGCCTCGGCGATAGCCTCCTCATAGGTTGCAAATGGCCGCAGCAGGGCGACCGGGCCAAACGGCTCTTCAGACATCGCACGAGCACTCAAGGGGACGTCGCGCAACACCGTCGGCTCAAAGAAATTGCCAGGGCCTGCTACACGTTTTCCGCCGGTGGTGGCTTTGGCCCCCTTGGTAATGGCATCTTTCACGAAGGCTTCTATGGCATCTACGCTGCGTTGCAGCACCATTGGCCCCATGGTCACACCGTCCTGCTGACCGTTGCCCAGCTTGATATCGCGTACTGCTGCGGTGAATTTCTCGACAAAGGCTTCATAAACGCCTTGCTGGATCAGGAAACGGGTCGGTGCAATGCAGACCTGTCCGGCATTACGGAACTTGGCCAGTGCCAGCTCTTTCGCCGCGGTGTCGAGATCGGCATCGTCAAAAATCAGCACTGGGGCATGACCGCCCAGCTCCATGGTGGCCTTTTTCATGTGCTGACCCGCCAGCGCCGCCAGGTGTTTGCCCACGCGGGTGGAACCGGTGAACGAGATTTTGCGAATGCCAGGGTGCGGGATCAGGTATTCGGAAATCTCTGCTGGGGTGCCGTAAACCAACGCGATCACGCCAGCGGGAATGCCGGCATCGGCAAAGGCGCGAATCAACTCTGCCGGCGAGGCCGGGGTTTCTTCCGGCCCTTTAATGATGATTGAACACCCGGCTGCCAGAGCGGCGGACAGCTTGCGCACAATCTGGTTAATCGGGAAGTTCCACGGCGTGAACGCAGCAACCGGGCCTACCGGCAGCTTCAGCGTTTGCTGTTGAACATCCTGACTGCGGGATGGAATAATCTGGCCATAAGTGCGGCTGGCTTCGCCGGCAAACCAGTCAATCACGTCTGCCGAGTTCAGGATCTCAACCTTGGCCTGCGCCACCGGTTTACCCTGTTCCTGGCTCATGATCAGGGCAATTTTCTCGGCACGTTCACGCAACAATGCTGCGGCTTTACGCATCAGGTTGGCCCGCTGATAGGCAGAGGTTTCACGCCAAATTTTGAAGCCGCGCTCGGTTGCGGTCAGCGCCAGATCGAGATCGGCTGCTGTGGCGTGAGCCACGTTGCCAATAACCTCATCGGTGGCGGGATTCGTGACCGGCGTGGTTTTGCCAGCAACTGCGTTGCACCATTGTCCGTCAATATAGAGTTGGGTATCTGGATACATTGTTGCCTCTTACTTTCAGGGGATTAAAGACCGTGTTCCCACTCTGCGGCGGGATAATCGATAGCCCGGCGCTGAATTGCAGGTACCGGACACTGGGTAAAATACCCTACGCTGAATGAGCCGCAGCGTCCAGAGTACCGGGCAGTGCACTACTCAAAACCCGTTGTGTTGACTATCATATCGGCATCAGCAACATTGAAGCAGGACGGTACGGTGCAGGGTGTTCCATTAGCGTTTCCCTTTGAAAAGGACAGCGCACAGTTTCGGCGTTTGCCGCAGGTGCCGGGTGTAGAACTTTATCATGCCCATATTGAACGCTATGCCTTTGAACCGCATTCGCATGACGCTTTTGCCATCGGGACCGTCGATTTTGGTGCTGAGCGTTTCCGTTACCGTGGCGCGCAACATGTGGCGGCGCCGGGTTCACTGGTGTTGATGAACCCCGACGAACTGCATACCGGCCAGGCGGAAACCGTCGGTGGCTGGAATTACCGCATGCTGTATCTGGAGCCGGCGACGCTGGAGCTATTGTCAGGTGAGCAGGGGTTTTGGTTTACCGATGCGGTCCGCCAGGATCCGTTAGCGGCGCGGCAACTGTCCGCCATGCTGGCCGCCCTGTGGCAAACTGATGACCCGCTTACGATTGACAGTTTGTTATTGCAGATCGTCGCCGTTTTTCGCCCTCATATCCAGGTATCAAGATCGTTGAAGGCCGAGTCGACGCACCGTTTTGATATCGTCAAAAGTTACCTGCACGATAACTTCTCCGCTGCGATTACATTGGGCCAACTGGCATCGTTGGTGTCTCTCAGTCCCTATCATTTTCTACGTAAATTCAAAGCCGAATACCATGTATCTCCCCAGCAGATGCTGATGGCAATCCGTTTGTCGCAGGCCAAACAGATGTTGGAGCGCGGTATACCTGCGGCACAGGTCGCGGCGGCAACGGGATTAACCGATCAGGCGCATTTGACGCGGGCTTTTGCTAATCGTTACGGTGTCACTCCTGTCCGCTATCAAAAACAAGTTGGAGGCCGCTGAAAAGAGGGGCCACAAGATGCGTCAGATGAAGGGCACCGAATAACGCGCAATAAATAGGGGCAATGCGTGGCCTAATACCCTTTCCGTCATTACCACCGACATTAAGCTAAGTAGGCGAATGCTGATTGTTCTCTGTCCAAAATGTATTTTCCGTTAACGTTATAATTCTTTTTTTTATGCTGCATTAGCAAAATTATCTGGCGAGTCATGCTGAAGGGGTTGTCACGCGCAGAATTTTACCTCTAACCGTGAATAGACACAGCGATTCTGGTTGATATAAAGCTTAATGGAAATTATTATCATTTGCGTTTTTGCATTCAGAATAATGAAATGAAAAATTATTAGAACAACCCCAACTCCTGAGGATTGCTATTTTATGGGCGTTCGAAACTTCATAAGCTGTACGTTCTTTACCCTTTTGTTAACCCTGTCTGGCACCACAAATGCTGCCACCACGACATTAACGGATGTCCTGGGGCGGCAAGTTACGCTTGAGACCCCCGTCAAAAGGGCGATCTTGGGGTTTTACTTTGAAGACTACATGGCTGTCGGCGGGGAAGCCGCGTACGAACGCGTCATTGGTATTTCTCGTGAGGCCTGGCGAGGGAAAGTCCCTGCGAATTGGAATATGTATGTTAAGCATATGCCATCGCTGGCCCGTATCGCCGATATTGGCGAAGTGGACCTGCATAATATTTCGCTCGAAAATATAATATCATTGAAACCCGACGTTATTATTTTGGCAGAGTGGCAATACGTTGCTCTTAAACATGAAGTCTCTCGCCTTGAAGAATTAAACATTCCGGTCGTCGTGGTAGACTACAATGCGCAAACTGTAGAAAGACATGTCAGCTCAACAAAAATATTTGGCATACTGACAGGGCAAGAAAAACGCGCTCAGGAATTGTCAGCGTTATACGCTAATAACATTGCCGATGTACAACGTAGAGTGGCTGCGTCAGGATTAAAGAAACCCAAAGTTTATATCGAGTTTGGCAATAAAGGTCCTGATGATTACTCCTTCACTTACGGTAAGAATATGTGGGGAGCGATGCTGAAGCTTGCGGGGGCAGACAATATCGCTGAACCGCTTTTTGAGTGGTGGGGCGTGATTAATCCAGAACAACTTCTCGTTTCGAAGCCTGATGCTATTTTCATCTCAGGAAGAGAAAACAACAAGATTGCTTCAGCGCTTTCGATGGGGGTGGGTGTTGATAAAAACATCTCAATTCAACAGCTTATTAGGTTCTCTACACGCCAGGGCTGGAGTTCTTTGCCAGCCATTAAAAATAAGCAACTCTTCGGTGTATATCAAGGTGCATCAAGAACGCTCTCTGATTTTGCCATGATTCAGTTTATTGCAAAGTCACTTTATCCAGAACAGTTTAAAGATGTTGATCCGGTTAAGAATTACCTAAGTTACTATGAAAAGTATTTGCCAGTGAAACCTGAGGGAACCTTTGCTATCAGCGCGTGGGAGTAAAAACATTGACTCAGGCGTGACGCACTGATTTCTGCCAGCACCAAAGGAAAGCCTGCATACAATGCAGGCTTTTTAAATGGGCCGTGTTTTTATGCAATTAAATGGCAAGAGTGGACTTAAGTTGCAGACGTTCAACGTTGCAGCAGAATTTCCCCGTCCCTACGAAAAGTGAGTAAAACAGCAATTTGCTACAATATTCCCCCTGACGGGTCGATTAGGCTGACACCCAATATCATTCACGGGTTCAGGCTGCTGTACCTGGTTGTTGACGGAGTCACTATGTTTGTTGGTGTGTTATTTGCCTTGTCTGCCGGGCTGATGTGGGGGCTGATTTTTGTCGGCCCCGTGTTAATTCCTGAGTATCCTGCGGCATTGCAGTCCACCGGGCGTTACCTGGCTTTTGGCCTGATTGCGTTACCTCTGGCCTGGTTTGATCGTCGTCGATTGAAAAAGTTACACCGTAATGATTGGTGGGAAGCATTAAAACTGACGGCGATAGGTAACTTGTTGTATTACCTGTGCCTGGCCAGTGCGATACAACGTACCGGGGCACCGGTTTCCACCATGATTATCGGCACGTTGCCGGTGGTGATTTCGGTCACTGCCAATCTGTTTTACAGCCAACAGGATGGGCGACTTTCATGGCGTAAACTCACGCCAGCCTTGCTGTTGATCGCCTTCGGGTTGGCACTGGTTAACGTTGCCGAGCTGCAAGGCAATAAGGCACCTGTCGATGTCTGGCGCTATACCAGTGGCCTGGGGCTGGCATTAGTGGCGGTAGCATGTTGGACCTGGTTCCCGCTGCGCAATGCCCGCTGGTTACGAGAAAACCCAAATCAAAGGCCTGCAACCTGGGCGACGGCGCAGGGGCTGGTGACGTTACCGCTGGCGTTAGTGGGCTACGTGTTGGTTTGCGGCCAGTTGGCGATGACCCAACCGGCGTTTGCATTGCCGTTTGGGCCAAGGCCGGAACTGTTTATTCCTTTGATGCTTGTTATTGGCATATTCTGCTCGTGGATTGGCGCACTGTGCTGGAATGAAGCGAGCCAGCGTCTGCCGACGGTGTTGGTGGGGCCGCTGATCGTATTCGAAATTCTGGCAGGGCTCGCCTATACCTTTATGCTGCGTCAGGCGTGGCCGCCGTTATTGACCGTCGGTGGCATTGCCTGCCTGATGATTGGCGTGGTGTACGCGATGCGGATTAAGCCGCAGCCGGTGGTGGTGTCACTGGCTGCGAAGGAGTAACACCTGCCGTGGGGACACGACAGGTGCGGGTTTTAGCGTTTGCTGTGGTGGATGATCTCTTCGGCCACATTATGGGGGGCTTCAGCGTAGTGGCTGAACTCCATCGTGTAAGTCGCGCGGCCCTGCGACATTGAGCGCAGGGTAGTTGAATAACCAAACATCTCGGACAGCGGCACCTTGGCGTGAATTTCCTTGCCGCCGCCGCCCGGGAGGTCCTCCATCCCTTGCACCAAACCGCGCCGAGACGACAGATCGCCCATCACGCTGCCGGCGTAGTCCTCCGGCGTTTCTACTTCTACCGACATAATCGGCTCGAGGATTACCGGGTCTGCCTGACGGCAGGCTTCTTTGAAGCCAAAGATCGCCGCCATGCGGAACGCTTGTTCTGAAGAGTCAACGTCGTGGTATGAACCGAAGGTCAGGTGCACCTTAACATCGACCACCTGATAACCGGCCAACACGCCATTATTCAGTGCTTCCAGTACGCCTTTTTTTACCGCCGGAATGAATTCCCCCGGAATAACGCCGCCTTTTATCTCATCAATGAACTCAAAACCTTTACCCGGTTCATTGGGTTCCACCGTCAACACCACGTGGCCGTACTGCCCCTTGCCGCCAGATTGACGCACGAATTTACCTTCTACGTCGGTCACGCGTTTGCGTATCGTCTCACGGTAAGACACTTGCGGTTTGCCGGTGGTGGTTGCCACGCCAAATTCGCGCCGCATGCGATCGACGATAATTTCCAGGTGCAATTCGCCCATGCCGTAAATAATGGTCTGGCCGGAGTCTTCATCCGTGCGCACGCGGAAAGAGGGATCCTCGGAGGAGAGCCGCTGAAGCGCAATCCCCATTCGCTCCTGATCGGCCTTGGTTTTTGGCTCAATGGCTTGTGCGATCACCGGCTCTGGGAACACTATTTTTTCCAGCGTGATGATGGCGTTAGGATCGCACAGGGTGTCACCGGTCGTGACGTCTTTGAGTCCCACACAGGCGGCAATATCACCGGCGTGCAGCTCTTCGACATCTTTGCGATCGTTGGCGTGCATTTGCACGATGCGACCAATACGCTCTTTCTTGCCTTTGATCGGGTTATAAACGCTGCTGCCCTTGGTGAGTACACCGGAGTAAACCCGCACAAAGGTGAGTTGGCCAACAAAAGGATCGGTCATCAGTTTAAACGCCAGCGCGGAAAACTTTTCGTCATCGGACGCTCGGCGGATAACAATCTTGTCGTGCTCATCGTGGCCTTCCATGGGCGGAACGTCGAGCGGCGAAGGCATCAGTTCGATCACCGCGTCGAGCATGCGTTGCACGCCCTTATTGCGGAAGGCTGAACCACACAGCATGGGCTGGATTTCACCCGCCACCGTGCGCAGACGCAGGCCACGAACGATCTCCTCTTCGCTCAACGGCACCTGATTAAGGTATTTATCCATCAGTTCTTCCGAACCTTCGGCGGCGGCTTCGATCATTTTATCTCGCCACTCTTGGGCAATGTCGCGCAGTTCTGCGGGGATCTCTTCAAAGCTGAAGCTCATGCCTTGCGTCGCTTCGTCCCACACAATGGCCTTCATGCGTACCAGGTCCACCACGCCGGTGAAGTGGTCCTCGGCGCCAATAGGAATGACAATCGGCACGGGATTGGCCTTCAGACGTTCGATCATCATTTTACGTACGCGGAAAAAGTCCGCACCGACGCGGTCCATTTTGTTGACGAACGCCAGACGTGGCACTTTGTATTTATTGGCTTGACGCCAAACGGTCTCTGATTGCGGTTGTACACCGCCCACCGAGTCATAAACCATGACCGCGCCGTCCAGCACGCGCATGGAACGTTCGACCTCAATGGTAAAGTCCACGTGGCCTGGGGTGTCGATGATATTGATACGATGCTGCGGATAATTATGCTGCATGCCGTTCCAGAAACAGGTTGTTGCTGCCGAGGTAATGGTAATACCGCGTTCCTGTTCCTGTGCCATCCAGTCCATGGTGGCTGCGCCGTCGTGCACTTCGCCCAGCTTGTGACTGACCCCGGTGTAAAACAGAATTCGCTCGGTCGTGGTGGTTTTGCCGGCATCAATATGCGCCGAAATGCCGATGTTGCGGTAGCGTTCGAGGGGGGTAGTACGTGCCATAATTAACCTTTCTTAGCCGCGTTAAAGAGAAGCGGCTCAAACAGCATGAATAATTATGATAATCCTCTGTGGGTTATCTCCGGACGGATGAATGATTACACCGGTCACAGATTAATCGTAGTTGATAGAAGGGGTTTTACTAAGTGATGGCTGCGATAGGTTTTTCCGTATTGGCCTGCGTGCCGACATTGCTGCGGGCAGAGCAGAAGATCATTGAGACGACTCAAATGGCCAGCAGGGTAGCGGGCGATAACTCGCCCACTACGGCATCACTCGGCAAAGATGTGCGCCTGACCGATGATACTCAGGCTGACGTGGGAACCGGCACGAATGCCTTCTCGGCTGACGGTTTTAATCTCGATAGCCGTGTCATTGCCGGTCATGCGCAGATTTAAGGTCGAGACAAAACCGGCAAAATCAATGCTGGTCACGATCGCCTGGCTCTGCTGTTGTGACACAGACTGGCTAATTTGGATCTGTTCTGGGCGCAGCATAATGCGCGCAGGCCCGCGGCGCTGACAATCGTCCACGGCAATTCGGCCCAGAGCGCAATCGGCCCAGCCTTGTTCAAGCTCTGCGGACAACACCAGCGTTTCCCCTAAAAAGGTGGCTGTCGGCTCGTCCACCGGTCGCAGATAGAGATCTTGTGGTGGGCCGACCTGCGCCAAACGCCCATTACGCATCACCGCGACCTGATCGGCAAATGACAGGGCTTCGGTTTGATCGTGGGTCACCAGAATCGACGCAACCTTGGCTTCGGCCAGCAGCTCGGCCACGGCTTTGCGGGTCGCGGCGCGCAGGCCGGTATCGAGCGCGGAAAAGGGCTCATCGAGCAACATCAGTTTGGGTTGCTGAGACAATGCACGTGCCAAGGCCACCCGCTGTTGCTGTCCGCCGGACAGCTCGTGCGGCCACAGTGCTCCAAGGCGGCGATCCAGCGCCACCATCTCCATCAATGCATCAATGCGCAACTGTTTGTCGCGTTTGCTTCCCTTTAGACCGAATCCAATATTGCCTGCCACGGTAAAGTGTGGGAATAACGCGCCGTCCTGTGGCACAAAGCCAATGCCACGCAGGTGTGCCGGTACCCAACCGTTGCCGTTGGCCATCGCCTGGCCTTGTAACATCACTTGGCCGTTATCCGGAATTTCAAAACCCGCGATGATGCGCAGCAACGTGGTTTTCCCAGAGCCCGAAGGGCCGACAATCGCGGTACGGCTGCCTTCTTCGACCTGTAAATCAATATGCTCCAGCACCTTAACTGCGTTATAGGACTTACTGATGCCGTGTAGTTCAAGCGTACTCATAATCCCGCCGTGCGTTTGGATTGAGAATAAAGAAGCCAGGTCAATGGCAGAGACAGCCCCACCATAATCAAAGCGTAAGGGGCTGCCGCCACATAGTCGATCTCGCTGGTCAATGCCCAGAAACCGGTCGCCAACGTGCGCGTCCCGTTGGGTGCCAGTAGCAGAGTGGCGGTCAACTCATTGGAGATGGCCAGAAACACCAGCGCCGCCCCGGCGGCTGCACCCGGGGCCGCCAGGCGCAGCGTGGTACTCCATAACGCTTGAGCCGGTGAACGCCCGAGGCTGCGTGCCACGTTTTCCAGCTCGACCGGCGCCTGAGCAATACCGGCGCGCAGGTTGATCAAGGCTCGTGGCATAAACATCAATAAATAGGCCAGCAGCAAGGTAATTTCTGTTTGGTAAATGGGGCGGAAGCTGTGAATGGTGATGGTCACCAACGCCAGCGCGACCACAATGCCGGGCAGTGAACTGGTGACATAGTTGCAGCCTTCCAGCACGCGATAGAGCCGCGCCGGGTAGCGTACCGACAACCAGGCCATAGGAATGGCGCACAAGGTGATCAGTAATGCGCCGCTGGCGGCCAGCGACAATGTTTGCAGCAAGGCCGGCAATAACTCGGCGTTACGCCACACGTCAAGCCCACCGAGCGCCAGCCATCGGGCTAGCGTAATAAAGGGAACGCCCAGTGCCAGCGCCGTGAGGCACACTGGCAGTAGCAGGCCGAATAGGGTGGCCATTTTGCCAAGTCGATACGCGGTCTGGCTGCGGGCACTGCCAGAGCCGACGCGGGCATAACGCGCCCGACCACGGCTGGCGGCCTCCAGCAGCAGCAGCCCCAGACAGCACAGCACCAGCACACCCGCCAACATGTTGGCGGCCGGGCCGTTAAAGGTAGACTGGAATTGATCGAAAATGGCGGTGGTAAAGGTATCAAAACGGATCATGGCGTACAGGCCGTATTCCGCCAGTAAATGCAGTGCGATCAGCAGTGATCCGCCCCAAATGGCCAGTTTTAGCTGCGGTAACACCACGCGGAAAAAGACAGCCAATGGCCGACTACCCAACGAGGTGGCGACGTCTTCAATACCGGGATCCAAGCGGCGCAAAACCGCGGCGGCCGGCAGATAAATAAACGGGAAGTAGGCGAGCACAGAAATAAAGACACCCGCGCCCAGTCCGTGCATTGAAGGCACCAAACTGATCCAGGCATAACTTTGCACGAAGGCGGGTACTGCCAGCGGTGCTGTCGCCAATAAAGACCAGATGCGGCGCCCCGGCAACGTCGAACGTTCAGTCAGCCAGGCTAGCGTCACCCCAAGAAGTGCACAGATGGGTAAGGTGAAGATCACCAACAGCAGAGTGTTGAGCAGCAATTCGCCCACGCGGGGGCGAAATACCAGAGCTTTAACCGTTTGCCAGCCGGTTTCAAACGCCACACTAATGACAAACCCCAGCGGCAATAGCGCCAACAGGGAAAGTAAAATGGCCGTTGCCACGATAAACAGCCCGGGCCGATGATGACGCCGGGTCGAAGCGTACCGCGGGGCTGAGCCCGCGGCGTTGAAACCTATATTCGACATAGGGTTGAAAGCTCTCTGTACTGATAAACCGGCTTACAGTAGCCCGGCTTCGGTCATCAACTCGACCACTTTTTTGCCATTCAGCGACGAAGCGTCAACTTTTGGTGCATCCAGTTCTTTCAGCGGTACCAGTTTTGGATTGGAGGCAGCATTAACACCGACGGCATACTCGAAGGCGTTGTTCGTACGCAGAATCTCTTGGCCGTTTTTACCGGTGATCCACTTAACGAACTCCTGTGCCTGTTTTTGGTGCTTGCTGGATGCCAGCACACCGCCACCAGAGATGCTAACGAACGCGCCTGGATCCTGGTGTTTGAAATAGTAAAGCTTGATGTTTTTACTGTTTTCGCCCGTTTTTGCACCATCGACGAACGGATAATAGTGATAGATAACCCCGCTGTCGATTTGGCCGGCATTGACCGCTTTCATCACGGTGCTGTTACCTTTATAGGCGGTGGCGTTGGTCTTCATCGCTTTCAGCCATTCCAGCGTGGCTTTTTCGCCTTTGAGCTCCAGCAATGCACTGACGATAGCCTGGAAGTCAGCACCTGAAGGTGACGCGGCCCAGCGGCCTTTCCATTCCGGCTTGGCCAGATCCAGCAGGGACTTAGGCAGCTGTGCCTCTGTCAGTTTCGCCGGATTGTAAACGAACACCGTTGAGCGGGCGGCAATGCCAACCCAGCGGCCGTGCTGCGGACGGTACTGCGGTTCAACCTGCGCCAGTGTTGCTGCGTCCAGCGGAGCGAACAGCTTGGCGTTGTCTACCAGCACCATCGCAGGGGAGTTTTCCGTCAGAAATACGTCGGCAGGGGATGCGGTGCCTTCTTGCACCAGTTGGTTGCCCAATTCGCTGTCGCCGCCGTTACGCAAGGTCACTTTTATGCCGGTGTCTTTGGTAAAGCCGTCAACCCAGGATTTCACCAGGTTTTCGTGTTGCGCGTTATAAATAACGATACCGTCATCCTGGGATGCCGCATTGGCCGAGAACGCCAGCATCATGGACGATGCCAACAAGGCAATCGGGCCGAGAGAAGAGAAACGCAGCTTCATACAGTCATCCTTATTAAGAGAGTGCAGAGAATAAAAGCGAAATGTGCCTAACGGGCGTTGGGCTGCCCTGATTGTATATAAGAACATTAATAATGATAGTGAAAACGATTCGTATTAATTTATTTTTAGATTTTGCTCACTAATTATCTCATCCTAAGGAAAAATTAAGTTTCAGCCTGAATAATCTGCCTTGATACCTGATTCTCATCAGTATTTATTATGTTCAAACCCTCATCTTCAATTCGTGCGCGACGTATTCGTTAGCTGAAGAACGCGCCGGAAGCCACGCTGTTCTTTTCGTTGATCACAATGATCCCCGCTGCCATGGGGAAGCGCCAACCGCCGTCTCGACCAGTATCAAACAGGCTCACCAACGCAGCAGATATTCGATTGATTGTGAAAGAAATTCATGTTGTTCGGTACGCGCTTATTTGGTTATGAGTCATAGCGTTTAATCATTTAATTTATTCAACTGCTTCACTGTATATATACGTCGACAAAACACCAATAAGGGATATCGACGTGAAGTATTCATTCAAACTTAACGGATTAGCCGGTCTAATCATCTTGTCTTTACAGGCGATGGTGCCGGTTAACGCCGCCGACGTGCCTGCAGGGGCTCAACTGGCCACCGTACAGGAACTGGTCCGGGCCAATGGTTATGAGCCGGCAACGCTTGATCCGAATTTGGCAGAAAGTAACGTAGAGTTTTATATCTTCAATGACGTTTTTGAAGGTTTGCTGCGGGTGGGTAAAAACGGTGAAGTGATCCCCGCGCTGGCGACAAAATGGGTGCAGCAGGGCAATGTCTGGACATTCTATTTGCGGCCGGAAGCCAAATGGTCAAACGGCGATCCGGTGACGGCCGATGACTTCGTCTACAGCTGGCGGCGCCTCACCGATCCCAAAACAGCATCCCCCTATGGTAGCTATTTGGCGTCGGCCTATGTGCTAAACGCGGCAGAGATTAACGCCGGCAGCAAACCGCCAACCGAGCTGGGTGTGAAAGCGTTGGATGCACACAGGCTACAAGTCACATTGGTTGAGCCAAACTCCTATCTGCTTAAGCAGTTAGTGCATTTTCCTGTGCTGCCGGTGAATCGAAACGTGGTGGAGAAATACGGCAAAAATTGGACTCAACCGCAGAACTTTGTTGGCAACGGGGCGTTCCGTCTGACGCAGTGGGTCGTGAATGAGAAAGTGGTGGTGGAACGCAACAGCCAGTATTGGGATAACGCCCGCACGGTGCTCAATAAAGTGACGTTCCTGCCGTTACAGGGGTTCCCTGAAGTGGCACGTTTCCGAGCCGGTGAAATTGAATTGGGCTACAGTGCGCCGCCGGAATTGTACCGGCAGTTAAAAAACAGCCTGGGTGATGAACAGTTGATCACCTATCCACTGCTGTCGACCAGTTACTTTGCCTTTAACAACCGGCAGGCTCCCTTCAATGATGTCCGCGTGCGTCAGGCATTAAATCTGGCGCTGGATAAAGAGATCATAGCCACCAAAGTGCTGGGCTATGGCCAACAGCCGGCCTGGACGTTTACGCCAACCGGTGCAGGTGGTTTTACGCTGCAAGCGGGCCAAGAAGCAGGGTGGCCACGCGAACAGCGTATCGCACAGGCGAAAAAGCTATTGGCGGAAGCGGGCTTTGATGCGGCACATCCGTTAAGTTTCACGCTGCTGTACAGCAACGATGCCACCATCAAGAAAATAGTGATCGCCAGCAGTGCGATGTGGAAAAAGAACCTGGGCGTGGACGTCACCTTGCAGAGCCAGGAACGGAAGGTGGTGCTGGACAATATCAACAATGGGCAGTACAGCGTGGCTTTCAGCCGTTGGTTGGCAGACTACAATGATCCGTCTACGTTCCTGAACGTGTTCCGCGCTACCAGCAGTGAAAATTCAGCCAAATATGCCAACGAAAATTACGATCGTTTGTTACACCAGGCGACCGCGGCGCAGACGCCACAGCAGGTACAACGCTATTTCCAACAGGCTGAAGACGTGCTGGCGGTAGACACGCCAGTGGCACCGGTTTACTACGAAGCGAACGCCACTCTGGTCAAACCCTATGTGAAAGGTATCGACTTTACCCGGCAGGGGCCGCTGTACGACAAGAATGTGTATATTCTCGCTCATTAACGACAGAATAACGCGTGGGCCGGGAGGGTACTGGCCCGCATTTATTATTTTGTCGCGAAACTTTTTTCTAAATGTTTCATAAACGGTTAGCCAACTTTTTCCTCATCGATAAAAAACCGCGCCTATACTGCCCCCCGTAGTTTATATGCAGTATCTCGTTTGGCGAGGCTCCTATACAAACACAGGTTACTGATCTGACGACATCGAGAGATGCCCAAGGTTAAGACAGGCTTTATCGGATTAAGGTTCAGCCCAAGGTAACTTCTGATGAATACATCAGATACGTTGTATAGTGCTAAAACCTGGACGCGGAGATAGGCTGTCTGCACTCCCTCTGTGGTTAACGCCCCTATGCGATTCGCTGTTGAAGTTCAAACAGAAATAGGGACTAACATAATGAAGTTACATCAAAATCACCCATCCTCGGCGCTTGCCTCTGCTGAAACTCATGATGAGTCTTCGGTCGCGGGCTATATGAATGCCGATTTCATTACTATCCCCGGCAATATGACGGTTAATAACGCAAAAGATTATTTTCTTTCGCAACTTAAAACCGAAGAAATTCCGACGCAGTTGTTTGTTACCGCCGACGATTATCATTTACGTGGCACATTGTCGGTAAAAAAACTCCTGCAGTGCGACGATCATGATAAAGCCGTTGGGGTGATGATCAACCAAAGCTATTTCCAGGTTTCCCCCGATGACGATCGTAATGATGTCGCTCATTTACTGGCTAAGGGCGGCTTGGATGTGGTACCGGTGGTGGCGAATAATACGCTGGTGGGCGTGCTGGGCGAACGAGAAATTGCCCGGCTGATCGAAGATGAAAATACCGAGGATGCACAGCGTCAGGGTGCCAGTCTGCCACTGGACAAACCTTATCTGGAAACCAGCCCTTGGGCGTTATGGCGCAAGCGTTCGGTATGGTTGCTGATGCTGTTTGTCGCAGAAGCCTATACCGGTAATGTATTAAAGGCGTTTGAAGAGCAGTTGGAAGCCGCTATCGCATTGGCGTTTTTCATCCCATTACTGATCGGCACCGGCGGTAACAGCGGTACTCAAATCACGTCTACATTGGTACGGGCCATGGCGTTGGGCGAGGTGAGCCTGCGCAATCTGGGGGCGGTAATCCGCAAGGAGGTATCCACCTCGCTGCTGATCGCCATCACCATTGGCGTGGCTGCCTGGGTGCGGGCCTGGATTATGGGCGTAGGGATGGACGTGACATTGGTGGTCAGTCTGTCATTGGTCGCCATTACCGTCTGGAGCGCCATTGTTTCCTCGATTATCCCCATGCTGCTCAAACGCCTGGGTATTGATCCCGCGGTGGTCTCTGCGCCGTTTATTGCCACCTTTATTGATGGCACCGGTTTGATTATTTATTTCAAAATCGCCCAGTACATTCTGGAGATTTAAACACGTATCCGCTCCGTGTCTCTGCCGGAGCGGGAATTTTATCTGACAAAACAGGAGACGCGTAAATATCCATGAGCAATGACCCCATCCGCTTTTTAATTAAAGAGGCATTTATCGATAATAACTAACCGAGGACGAAATAATGGGAAACATGACAATCTTTGTAGGATTCCTGAGTGTTATCAGCTCGCTGGGCTTGCTAGCTGCCTATATGAGCACTAAATGGGATGATTAATGAACGCTAAAGATCCGCCTGGATGCATCCTCCTCGACGTGCTTTATTTACGACGGGGAGGATGCGCTTAAATGCTGACCGCAGGATGCGGCTTTATGGAGTATAACGATAATGATTATTTCTATTCTTGGCTTACTTTATGCCATTTTGATGATCTCTGTTGGTGTGAATGAGATTTATTTTTATTCAACCGGAAAATCAGAATTCCTTTCTAGTTTAATGCTGACATTCTCGGGTACTATGCTGCTGGTTGCTTTTGTCTGGCAATGGTCTACTAAAATAAAAAAATGAATTACCCATTTGAATGTGAGTCGTAATATGCAAAATGAAAAGCAATCCGTTGCCAGAAACTCCATGATAGCGAGCGGGCTATTGGCCGTCGGTAAATTTACTGCCGGTATTTTTACCGGGAGTATTGGCCTTATTTCAGAAGGGATCCACTCTCTCACCGATTTTGTTGCCACCAGCATTACCTGGCTGGCGGTACGTATCAGCGATAAACCTGCCGACGATGATCACCATTTTGGCCACGGCAAGGTCGAAAACCTGGCGGCACTGTTTGAAGTGCTGCTGCTACTAGGGGCGGCAGGTTGGATTGTTTATGAAGCGGGCAAAAGCCTGCTGGGCGACGCCCATGAAATCGTCGCAGCGCCCGTGGTGATCGCCGTGCTGTTGATCTCTATCCTGGTCGATTTTTTCCGTGTTAAAGCATTGAACCGTGTGGCAAAAGCCACTGACAGTGCGGCACTGGAAGCCGATGCGCTGCATTTTTTCTCCGATATGCTGGCTTCCGCCGTTGTGCTGTTGGGGATGGTTTTTGTTCTGTTGGGTTTCAACCGTGCAGATGCCATTGCAGCCTTGATCGTCGCCTGTTTTATTGTGGTCGCGGCGCTGAAACTGGGAAAACGTTCTTTCGATTCGTTAATGGACACGGCACCCGCCGGAGCCAAGGAAGAAATCAGCGCATTGCTCGACACCTTCCCAGCGATATTGGCAACCGAGAGTATTCGTATTCGTAACGCAGGGGCCAGCTTGTTCATTGAAGTCACTGTCGCCGTCTGTCGTACTTTGCCGTTAGAGCGCATTAACGCGTTAAAACAGTCTATTGCAGAACGCCTGGAACAGCAGTACGCACATGCCGAAGCCACGGTGATTGCCAACCCACAAACCCGCAGTGACGAAGACATGGCGACCCGCATCCGGGTGATTGCTGCCAACCACGGTGCCGTGGTGCAAAATCTGGCGCTACAACAGCTGCCCGAACGGATGTCGATCAGCATGGATCTGGCGGTCCCGGCCAGCGCCAGTGTGGCGCAGGCACACGACATCGCCAGCGAAATCGAAACGCTGCTACGACAGGCGATTGGTGAAGAGACAGAGATTGAAACGCACCTGGAGCCCCAAACCCATCACTGGATTGCCAGCGAGGATGTGGCACCGGATGAACTGGCCCATATTCGTCAGATACTGCAAACGGTAGTGGAGGGTGGAGACATGGTGCAGGACGTGCATAATATTCGCGCCCGTAAAACCACCGGCGGTATCATCGTCAATTTCCATTGTCGGGTATCCCCGGCGGCCTCCATTGTGTCAGCTCATGCAGCGGTAGACAGCATCGAGCGCCAACTGCGCGCACGCTATCCAACGATTTCTCGGGCAGTAGGGCACGTGGAACCCATTAAGCCAAAACCCGGTATTTGAGGCCGCGTTCCCCTTGGTTGTCTATGGGGTTATCAGGGCGTCATACCTACCGAGAATGTCAGCCGCCAATGAGGCCGATTACCCGGTCGCTCAATCCACGCGCGGTAGGCTGTCGGGGGGACCAGCGACAGCCAAAATGCGAGGCCACCGGGATTATCTGCCAGCACTGACAACTGCCAGTGACCCGGATGCAACCTGAACAAGGTTTGCACAACCGTTTTACCCATACCGTATTTGCGGCAGGGTTTGGTGATGTAGAACTCTGCCATTTCCATTGTCGGGATGGGATCCAGCGTGCGGACCAACGCAAACCCCACTGGCTGCGACTGATTTAAAATCAAATACGGGTACCGGCCGCTTTCGCGCCAATAATGTGACAAATGCGGGTAGTCCACATCGGCGCCCAATTCTCGCAGGTAGTCGGGCAGCATGGCCGCCAGCAGTGGCTGTTCCTCACGGGTTGCCAGCCGGAGATTAAGATTCATATCACCACCGAAAAGAAAAAGGCCGCCGATAGGCGGCCTGTGAAGGTTAGTCCAGATTCAACCGGGCGGTGAGGATGGCGATTTCCTCGCGCCACTGTTGCTGCAAGTGCGTTTTTTGATGCTTTGGCTTACGCGCCAGATCCTCCTGCAGTTTGTTTTCCACTTCAAACAACGTCGCAAGAAGCATTTCTTCGTCATCATGGCGTAACTCACTGGCGGTGAGAACCCGGCCTGGCGCTGCTATTGGCTGAGCGTCACGTTCTTCGGCCATTCGTGCGTAGACCGGCTCCAGATCGTGCCATTCTTCCAACTGCTGGTTATCAATCAGCCAGAAACGGTTACAGCTGTTTTCGATCAACATCCGGTCGTGAGTGGCCAGCATCACAGCGCCTTCAAATTGGCGCAGGGTATCGGCCAGCTCTTCCTTACCTTCCATATCCAAATGGTTGGTCGGTTCGTCGAGCAACAATAAAGAATGGTTAGCCAGTGTCAGCCCGACAAACAGCAGGCGCGATCGCTCACCGCCGCTCAGCGTGCTGATACGTTGCTGATGGCGCAGATAAGGGAAGCCGGCACCAATCAGGGCCATTTTCCGCTGTTCTTCGGTTAGCGGCGCGAAATGCGTCAATGCTTCGCTCAGCGTGTCGTCATCGCGCAGCTGTTGCAGGCTTTGATCGTAATAGCCGATGCGTACCCGAGGATGGAAAACCGCGTCCTGGCTGGCCGCGCCTTGGTATTCCCGCCACAGGTGCTGCAGCAGTGAAGACTTGCCGCAGCCGTTACGCCCGACGATGGCAATACGGTCACCGCTTTTGACCCGCAGCTGCGCCAGGTGAAACAGCACCGGCGCATCAGCGGCCGGACGGACGTCCAACTGCGGCAAAGCCAGCAGGCGATCGGCATCCAGCGCCTCACCGTTAAGCTTAAGCCGCCATTGGCTGCCCGCCGTCAACGTGGTTTGCTCTTCTTTCATCCGATCAACGCGTTTTTCCATTTGTTTAGCCTTGCGAGCCAGGTCTTCATTATCGTAAACCTTGCCCCAAACGGCCAACCTATGGGCGCTTTTGGCGACCCGGTCGATCTCTTTCTGTTCCGCCTGACGGCGATGCGCATCTGCGGCATCCTGTTCCTCTAACGCCTTGCGTGCTGCAGTACATGGCAAGCGGAAGAATTGCAGTGTTTTGTCACGCAAGATCCAGGTGCAGTTGGTGACCTGATCCAACAGGTAGCGATCGTGAGATACCAGAACAAAACTGCCAGACCAGTTTTGCAAAAAACGCTCTAACCACAATAAGGTGGGAAGATCCAGATGGTTACTGGGTTCATCCAGCAGGAGCAGATCCGGTTGGCGGATTAACGCACGTGCCAGCAGCAGACGAGTATGCTGCCCACCGCTCAAGGTGCCGGCGGTTAGCGTCCATGACGGTGGCGCAAAACCCAGGCTGGTGAGCAGGACTTCTCCCTGCCAACTTTCGCTGACGCGCTGATTTTCTGGCAATCGCGCCAGTACTGCCTCGAGCAGGGTGCAGCCGTGCAGTTCATCAGGCAGGTGTTGTTCTACCCGTGCCATCAGGCACTGATGGGCAGGCGTCACGCTGCCGGTACTGGCAGAGAGATCACCGCTAAGGATTTTCAACAGGGTACTTTTGCCGCAGCCGTTATGGCCGATTAAACCAATGCGGTCGCCTTTTTTCAGGCTGAAGGAAACCTCGACCAACAGAGGGCCGAACGCGTTGTCGAAACCGACAGATTGTGCAGATAATAATGTGCTCATTGCTTACTCAAGAGTTACAGGCATGCAAATGCCTATCGTCAAACATCGCTGACGATAACCCGGTAAGCCGGAGGGAAGGGACTCAAATTTTAGTAAGCTTCGCTCAAGCCTGGGTTATCGCAGCACGATACCGGTAATGCTTGAGCAGCGGCAATTACTATAGAAGTGTGAGTAAAAAAACAATTCACACATCGGCATAGTAATCCTCCTTTTTATAATGTTGGTAAATGGGTGCGCTGAGTATAAAGCGCTTTGGTCGGTTATGCCACTGTGAGTCACGCTACTGATCGGTTACGTCAGGGGAAAGTTTACCGTAATTCAACCGGTTGCAAGCCGAGTGATAGGGCGGCATCAATAATCGTGCTGAATGGGAGTAATACTGATATTTAAGCGGAGATTAAGCAGTTATCATAACTACAGTTTATGATTAGCCAGGCGGGTCGGTGTATATCGACCCGCCTGCGTCGTCTGTCTATCATGCAAATGCCGAGCAATGAATTTATGTTAAAGCCCCGTCAAATTCTTCTTTTCCTGTTCCTGCTGTTTGGCTTGCAGTTGGCACCGCTGACCAGCGTCGCTGCACAGGATGATACCCCTGCCGCCGAAGTCCAGCTGGATCCTGCTACCGCGCTAAAGAACTACCAGAAACAGTTGGATAGCATCAAACAGCAGGTTTCCAAGGCGGATAATGATAACCAACTCAGCAAGCTGAAGCTGGTCACCGACGATCTGGCCGCTGGACTGGACAAGCTCGCGACCGAACTGCAACCGGCGCAGGAAAAATTGCAGGCGCAACTCGATGTATTAGGCCCACCGCCGGCCGCCGGGGCGATGGCAGAAACCGCAGCCGTGGTGCAGCAGCGTAATGGTTTGAACAACAGCAAAAAGCAACTCGACGATGCGGTAAAACGGGCGCAGGCCATGAAAGCCAGCGTGCTCGACCTTGGGCAACAAATCAGCGATCTGCGTCGTGTGGCGTTCAAAACCCAGTTGGCGTTGAACACCGGCAGCGTGCTGGGCGCCAAGTTTTGGTCGCCGGTGGTGCAACCTTCCGACAGTGACATGCAGCGATTGGATGAATTCAATGCTGCTATGAAACAAGCCTGGGACGCCAGTTGGCAAGAGGACTCGCGTTACGGCACACTCGGTTTGCTGGTACTGGCCGTGGTTATCTGGTCGTGGGGGCGTTACTTCTCTGAGCGTTTTCTGGCTTGGGCAAGTATTCGTTTTCTGCCGGACGGGCGCTTGCGCCGCAGCTTTATGGCGCTGATGACCGTCACCGTCACCGTGATCACCACCAGTATTGCGTTAAATTTGCTGTATATCTCCTTTACCCGCGTGCAACCGCTGCCGGTAATGCTCGAGGACTTCGCCGAAGGCTTTAACCGGTTGGGGATCTTCTGTGCGCTGATTGCCGGGCTGGGACGTGCGACACTGTCGCTCAATCGGCCATCATGGCGCCTGGCCTCGATGGATGATGCCGTTGCTTCCGGGCTGCGTTATTTTTCACCGCTATTGGCTGGGTTGGCACTGGCGTTTGGTACCGTGGAACTGATCAATAACGTGGTCAGCGCCAGCCTGAGCACCACCATTTTCGGCAATGGCTTGGTCGCTGGCTTGATCGGCATGGTATTGCTGGCGATGCCGCTACGTTCTCAGCGTATCCGCCGTAAGCTGGAACAGCAGGGCGAGCATGTAGAGAAACGCTCAACCATCAGCGGATTGCTGCACATGGGCACGTTGGTATGCTCAGTAGTGATCTTATTCTCGTTGTTGGTGGGGTATATCGCGTTCGCCCGTTTCCTGACCTATCAGGTGATCTGGATAGCTCTGGTATTGATGGCGTTTTATTTTCTGCTGCTGTTCGCGACCGATCTGTGTGGCGCAATCTTTTCGCCGCAGACCGCCAGTGGCAAGATGCTCAAAAAGTCCTTTAACTTTAAAGACCGTCATCTGGAACAAATGGCCATCATCTTCACCGCCATTGCCAAATGTTCTTTGCTGTTGTTGATGATCGTCTCGCTGTTTAACGGTTCTTTTGGTACCACCACGCCGAACTCGTTGCTCGAAAAAATTATTGCCATCCTGAGTGGTGAAGGATTACAGCGGCTGAATATTGTGCCGGGTAACCTGATTAATGCGGTTATTTGCCTGGCCATTGGCATTTACATTCTGCGGGTGACGCAGCGTTGGCTCAGTCAGGAATTACTGCCGAAAACCATTTCAGATATCGGTATTCGTGCCTCATTGGTCACGTTATTCAGTAACGTTGGTTATGTGTTACTGATCTTGATCACCCTGGCTGCGTTGGGTATTCAGTGGAACAATCTGGCGTGGATCGTGAGTGCGTTATCGGTCGGTATCGGTTTTGGTTTGCAGGAGATCGTGAAGAACTTTATTTCCGGTTTGATCCTGCTGACCGAACGGCCAGTGAAAGTCGGCGATATGATCGGTATTGGCGGTGTCGAAGGGGATGTGCGCCGTATTAACGTGCGTGCTACCGAGATTCAACTCAGTGACCGTTCGACAATGATTGTCCCTAACTCCCAGTTAATCTCACAAAACGTCCGTAACGCGACGATGGGGAACGCACAGGGGGTAGTGACGATTGCGCTGACCTTCCCAACGGACATCGATCCGGAACAGGTACGTAATATTTTGTTGAGTGCCTACCAAGAGTATGACGCTATTCTCGAGGCACCTGCGCCCTATGTGCGTTTCAGCCAGCTCGGCCCGGATGGCATCATCCTCAGTGTGACCGGGTATGTGGCAAGTCCGCGCATGGTTGGGGCCACCAAAAGCGAGCTGTTGTTCAATATTCTCAAACTGCTGCGCGCGCAACGGGTCAATATGTCCAGCCCGCAGGAAGTGGTATTTATGAAGCAGCAGGCGAGAAATATGGCTAACGACGAAGAGCAGTCGTCGTAATCTGCCGGTGGCACAAAGGCCCACCGTGAAAGGTGGGCCGAGGTCACTTAATGCATAGCGGGCACCACAGATTGGGAGCAATCGCTGTTGGCGCTGGCGCCGGTATTATTGCAGGTCTGTGGATCATTATGCACCGGCGGTGGCGGCACGTCCTGTGGGCCACCTTTACCGATACAGCCAGAAAGCATCAGGATCAAAAACAGGGGGATCATTGCCTTCATCTCAGTTACCTCCGATCTGAACACGTTCTTAAGTATATGCACTGCAAGGCGCCGAGAGCGTCCGATCATGCGTTATAGAACTTATCTATATCACCCCGGAATAAACCAATTTCACTTCGGCCGCTCAGCGGCCCTATGCTGCGGTGGCATAGGGCAATTTTTTTGAGGAGGCATCATGGAAAAACAACAGTTGGCGACAGCGGTACTTGCCGCCTTGGGCGGCGCAGAAAACCTGACCAAACTGCGTTACTGTGCCAGCCGTGTCAGGGCAGAACTGTGTGATAGCACAAGGTTAGAGCGGCAAAGCATAACGCAGTTGCCAGGCGTTAAAGCATTGCTGGAGGTAGAAACGCCACAGCGGACCACCGAGTATCAGTTGGTGGTAGGACCGGGGAATGCCCGGCCGTTATATCAGGCACTGGTCGCATTGAGCGGCGAAAAGTAATTACACCAACAAAGGGCGGATCTGCTCCAGATGCTGCTGCATTAACGCCTGCATTTGCATCAGATGGGGGGCATCCGCTTTTTCGCGCATCAGGTAAATACCGACGGTGCAGCGTTGGCCCTGTTGAATCAACGTCAGCGGCTCAATACCATAATCGGCAAAGTAGCCCGCCATACAGGAGGGATACGCTAACAAAATTGCATCGGAATCATTGATCATATCTACGGCCGACATCATCGAGTTGGTTGAGCAAATCACCCGTTCCGCCAGGTGCAGACGGTTACGTGCCAGCTTTTTCGGCTGCATATCCTCCACGATATGATGATAGCGACTTTCATCTGGCGTCAGCTCAACGCAGGGATAATCCAGCAACGCATCCGGGCTTACCGGTTTACCGAGCAGCGGGTGCCCGCGTCGTACAAACATACTGTCGGTGGTGCTGAATAACGGCAAAAAACTGATGCCGGCCTTGGGGTTCAATCCCTGAATTTCATGGCCGATGAACAAGTCAATATCGCCCCCCAACAGCAGATCCATCAAACGCAGATGGTTGCCCAGATCAATATGAATATTCACCAGCGGATGTAACTTACGGTAGGCATTGAAGCTGTCACGCACGAACATGTACCACCACGCATGGCCTGTGCCCATGCGCAGGCTTTGCTCTTGACGTGCTTTGATAAACGCCATTTTAATCAATGTATTATCGTAAATTCGCTGCATCATTTGCGCCTGCTCCAGCAGCAAGTCACCGTATTCGGTGGTTTTCACGCCCGTTGAGGTGCGCTCCAGCAGCTGTACTCCCAGGTTCTCTTCCAGCTTCTTCATGTTGTGGGTCAATGTCGGCTGACTCAAACAGAGTTTGTTTGCTGCATGACTCACATTTTTGAACATTGCCACTTCGATAAACTGCCGCAGAATTTTGTCCACGATCATATTTTCCACTGGTGATATAGAAAGTTTCTATATCGTAGCGATGAAAAACGATTTCCGCCAATGACCCGCCTTCGATAGTTTTGCTGCTATACCCAAAATAATTGGCGTTGCATCAAGGCGGCATGGCCGTAAATCCCCAGGCGCTTAGTTAACTACGTGACTGGGGTGCGCGGGTGCAGCCAACACAGATGCAGCTTCAAGTATGACGGGGAGATGCCGGTATTCCCAGCCGCCACCAGAGAGGACGCAATGAGAAGACTGATACCGAGTATGGTTGCCGCCACACTGGCGCTGATGTCCGGTCAAACGCTGGCCGATACGCTGCGTATGCAGTGTGCGCCCAGTAAAGAAGGGCGTCAGTATTGCAATGAGATCAAGCAACGTTTTGAGGCTCAGACCGGCCATACCCTGGAATTTATCGATCTTCCCCCGGCCTCCGATGAAAAGCTGTCGTTATTTCAGCAGCTGTTTGCCGCCAAAGATTCCAGCGCCATCGATCTGTTCCAGGCCGATACCGTGTGGATAGGCGTGCTGAACAAACATCTGCTGGATCTGACCGACAGCGTGAGCGACATCAAGCAGGATTTCTTCCCCGCCGCCTGGCAAAACAATGTGGTTAATGGCCGGGTTAAAGCGGTACCGGCCTATCTGGACAGTGGCGCACTCTATTACCGTAAGGACTTGCTGGAAAAATACGACGAGCAGCCCCCGGCGACCTGGGCCGACTTGACCCGCATCGCGACGCGTATTCAGCAGGGGGAGCGTGCCGCCGGCCATAAGAATTTTTGGGGACTCGTGTTCCAGGGGAAATCCTACGAAGGGCTGACGTGCAACGCACTCGAGTGGGTGGCGTCGCAAAACGGCGGCAGTTTTATTGATGCCCAGGGCAATATCACCATCAACAATCCACAGGCCGCACAGGCATTAAATATGGCCGCCGGATGGATAGGCAAAATTACGCCAAAGGGCGCACTCGGTTACATGGAAGAAGAGTCGCGGGCGGTGTTTCAAAACGGCGATGCGTTATTTATGCGCAATTGGCCCTACGCCTACGTATTGGCGCAGGACAGCAGCAGTGCAATACGTGGAAAGGTCGGCGTAACGCCGTTGCCGAAGGGCGCTGAAGGTGAGTCCGTCAGCGCATTAGGCGGCTGGCAGTGGGCAATCAACGGTTATACCAAGAACCCTCAGGCGGCGATCGCGCTGCTGAAAATTGTCAGCGATGCCGAATCGCAAAAACGGGCGCTGGCATTAATGGGCCTGGCACCGTCACGGATGGCATTGTACGACGATCCCCAGGTCCTGGCGCAGGCACCGTATTTAGCCGATTTCAAAGGCATCTTCGCGCAGGCAATGCCACGCCCGGCAACCCAAACCAAAAGGCAGTACGCGCAGGTTTCGAAAGCGATCTACAACGCCACGTTTAACGTATTGCGCGGAGATAGTGACGGTGTCACTGCTGTGGCGGATTTACAACAGCGACTGGAACGGATTAAAGCCAGAGGATGGCGTTGAAGGCAGTGCAATCCCCATTAACCGTTGGAGTCAGACGCATGAAACGCGAGACGCACGCTTTATCCCTAACGGCGGCCCCGGCACCGAAGGCGGAACGTTCCGCCAGGCGCCGCACGTTGAATCATCAGCAACGGCGTAGTCGCATCGCCTGGCTCTTGGTGGCACCGGCAATGCTGTTGCTGGCAGTCGTCGCGGGTTGGCCGCTGCTGCGTACGCTGTTTTACAGCTTTACCGACGCCATGCTGGATGCGCCAGATGACTACCGGTTTGTCGGTTTTGCCAACTATCTGGACCTGACCGAGGGTGGGCATCATTACGGCGTGCTGGCGGATCCACTGTGGTGGTTGGCCGTAGGCAATACTCTGCGGTTTAGCCTGCTGTCGGTGTCATTGGAGCTGGTGTTTGGCATGTTGCTGGCGTTGCTGATGCATCAGAAATTCCGCGGCCAGGGGCTCGTGCGTACTGCGATTTTGGTGCCCTGGGCCATTCCGACCATCGTGTCCGCCAAAATGTGGGGCTGGATGTTTCACGATCAGTACGGTGTGGTCAATGACCTGCTGCTCAAGACCGGCATCATCTCGACCCCATTGGCCTGGGTGGCGGAGCCGGGGTTGTCGATGTGGGCGGTGGTGATTGCCGATGTCTGGAAAACCACACCCTTCATGGCCTTGATGCTGCTGGCCGCGCTGCAACTGATCCCGGGGGATTTATACGAGGCGGCACGGGTCGATGGTGCCAATGCCTGGCAGCGGTTTCGCCGCATCACCTTGCCGCTGATCATGCCGGCGATGATCGTCGCGCTGATTTTCCGGGTCATGGACGCATTGCGGGTGTTTGATCTGATCTATGTGCTGACCTCCAACAGCGAGGCCACGGTATCCGTGTCCGGCTATGCGCGCGATCGCATGGTCAGCTATCAGGAAATGGGATCCGGCTCGGCAGCTTCCGTGTTGGTATTCATGATGGTTGCGGGCATCGCTGCGTGTTTCCTCACGCTGAGTCGCCTGAATGACAAGGGGAAACAGGCATGAAACTGAGCCGCCAACAGCAACAAAAGGGTCATAAGATACTGATATTTGCCAGCGCCGCGTTGGCCAGCATCATCTGTCTGTTTCCGTTCTACTACGCGCTGATCACCTCATTGCGTTCGGGGCAGGACCTGTTCCAGGTTGCCTATCTGCCGAGCCACCTGAATTGGGGCAATTATCTGACAGCCTTGATCGATAACGGCATTGCTCGCAGCTTGTTGAACTCTATCGTGGTGGCAACGCTGACGGTCGGTATCTGTCTGCTGGTATCGATTACCGCCGCGTTTGCCCTGGCGCGCATTCGTTTTCGCGGTCGCAAATATCTGCTGTTCACCATTTTGTGCGTCTCAATGTTCCCGCAGGTGGCGGTACTGTCCGGCATGTTCGAGTTGGTGCGCTTTATGGAGCTGTATGACTCCCTCGGGGCGTTGGTGTTGTCCTATACCACCTTTTCATTGCCCTTTACCGTCTGGGTACTGACCACCTTTATGAAAGCGATCCCGGCAGAATTGGAAGAGGCGGCGATTGTCGACGGTGCAAGCACCTGGACCATCATCACCCGTATCTTTGCACCCATTATGGGGCCGTCGCTAGTGACCACCGGACTGCTGGCATTTATCGGCGCATGGAATGAATTCATGTTTGCCCTGACGTTTGTCATCTCCAGCGGCAAACGCACCGTCCCTGTGGCGATCGGCATGTTGCAGGGCGCCTCTCAATTCGAACTCCCCTGGGGCACCATCATGGCGGCCTCGGTCATCGTCACACTGCCGATCATCGCACTGGTTCTGATTTTCCAGCGCCGAATCGTCAGCGGATTAACCAACGGCGCAGTAAAAGGCTGATTTTCGATTAACCCTGAAGCAGGAGAAAAGTAATGGCTACAAAAATCGTTTTAGTGGGAGCAGGCAGTGCGCAATTCGGTTACGGCACGCTGGGGGATATCTTCCAGAGCAAAACGCTGTACGGCAGTGAGATTGTGCTGCACGACATCAACCCGGCCGCACTGGCGGTGACTGAGAAAACGGCCCGGGACTTTTTGGCCGCTGAAGATCTGCCCTTTACGGTGAGCGCCACGACCGATCGTAAAACCGCGCTGAGGGGCGCTGAGTTTGTGATTATCTCCATCGAAGTGGGCGATCGCTTTGCGCTGTGGGATCTCGACTGGCAAATTCCGCAGCAGTATGGCATTCAGCAGGTGTATGGTGAAAATGGCGGCCCTGGCGGTTTGTTCCACTCGCTGCGGATTATTCCACCGATCCTCGACATTTGCGCTGACGTTGCCGACATTTGCCCCAATGCCTGGGTATTTAACTACTCAAATCCGATGAGTCGCATTTGTACTACCGTGCATCGCCGCTTCCCGCAGCTCAATTTTGTCGGTATGTGTCACGAAATTGCGTCACTTGAGCGCTATCTGCCGGAAATGCTCGGAACGTCATTCGACAACCTCACGCTGCGTGCCGCCGGGCTCAATCACTTTAGCGTCTTGCTGGAGGCCAGCTACAAAGACAGTGGTCAAGATGCTTATGGCGACGTGCGAGCCAAGGCGCCGGACTATTTTTCCCGTTTGCCAGGCTACAGCGACATCCTGGACTACACCCGCACTCACGGCACATGGGTTCAGACAGAAGGCAGCACCGAGCGAGAGGCGCTGGGTGGCAAAGACAGTGCCTATTCTTGGGCCGATCGCACCTTGTTTAAAGAGATTCTGGAGAAATTCCATCACTTGCCAATCACCGGCGACAGCCACTTTGGCGAGTATATTCGTTGGGCGAATGAGGTCAGCGATCATCGCGGCATCCTCGATTTCTACACCTTCTATCGCAATTACCTGGGCCATGTGCAGCCGAAAATCGAATTGAAACTGAAAGAACGCGTGGTGCCGATCATGGAAGGGATCTTGACGGATTCCGGCTATGAAGAGTCGGCGGTGAATATCCCCAACCTGGGGTTTATTAAACAGTTGCCGGCGTTCATTGCCGTCGAGGTGCCGGCCATTATCGATCGCAAAGGGGTGCATGGCATAAAAGTGGATATGCCTGCAGGCATTGGTGGCTTGCTCAGTAACCAGATTGCTATCCACGATCTGACCGCCGATGCAGTGATTGAAGGCTCGCGCGATTTGGTGATCCAGGCACTGCTGGTGGATTCGGTCAACGACAAATGCCGGGCAATCCCTGAACTGGTCGATGTGATGATCTCAAGCCAGAGCCCGTGGCTCGATTATTTGAAATAAGCCGGATAACGGGGCGTGAACTCGCGCCCCGTTAATGCCAACTGCGATGCGAACGGGAGGAATATGGCGCAACTCACGCTGGAAAAACTGCAAAAACGCTATGGCGCTAACGCAGAGGTCATCAAGTCATTGGATTTGCACATTAACAGTGGGGAATTTGTGGTGATTGTTGGCCCCTCCGGCTGCGGAAAATCCACCTTGTTGCGGATGATCGCTGGGCTGGAGGAGATCAGCAGCGGCGGCATGTATATCGATGGTCACTACGTCAACGACGATACGCCGGCAGAACGCGGCATTGGCATGGTATTTCAATCTTATGCGCTTTATCCGCACATGAGTGTCTATAAAAACATGGCGTTTGCACTGGAGTTGGCGGGCCATTCGGCCGAAGAGATCGACCGACGCGTGCGCGACAGCGCCCGTATTTTGCAACTTGAACCCTTGTTGGAACGCCGACCGAAAGATCTTTCCGGTGGGCAACGGCAACGGGTTGCTATTGGTCGCGCCATTGTCCGCGAGCCCAAATTATTTTTGTTCGATGAACCGCTTTCCAACCTGGACGCATCGCTGCGGGTACAAATGCGCATGGAAGTGGCTTCGCTGCATAAGCGGCTGGGGTCGACCATTATTTATGTTACCCACGATCAGGTGGAAGCCATGACGCTGGCAGACCGCATTGTGGTGTTGAACCAAGGCCATGTTGAACAGGTGGGCACGCCGCTGGAACTTTATGACCAGCCGGCCAACGAGTTTGTCGCACAGTTTATCGGGTCGCCAAAGATGAATCTGATCCCGGCGATTTTACGGCGCGCCGGTGAAAGCCAAAGCGTGGTCGAGCTGGATAACGGCAAGGCGCTGGTGCTGCCGATTGCTACACCCGCTGAGGCAGAAGGCCAGAGCGTAAACGTCGGTATTCGTCCGGAACATATTCGCGGTGGGGAGCATGCAGAGTGCGAGTTTCAAGGCGAAGTGATGTTTGTTGAACACATGGGCAATGAAACCTACCTCTATCTGGATAACGGCAATGCCGGCGAACCCTGGGTGTTGCGCAACCCTGAACGCTCGGCTATTGAGGCCGGTGATACCGTGGGCGTTCGCCTGCCGGTGGAGTGTTGTTATCTGTTCGATCGTCAGGGGCGGGCGTTTCAGCGCATTCTGGCGTCGGAAAAGACGCATTAATTGAGTAAAGGAAACGGGATATGGGCGGCGGACAAAAGGTTCGGTGGTGGAAACAGGCGGTGGTTTATCAAATCTACCCGCGCAGCTTTATGGATTCCAACGGGGACGGTATTGGCGATCTGAATGGCATTACGGCCAAGCTGGATTATTTGCAGTGGCTGGGCATAGACGTGATTTGGATCTGTCCGATGTACCGTTCGCCAAACGACGACAATGGCTACGATATCAGTGATTATCAGGCCATAATGACGGAATTTGGCACCATGGAGGATTTTGACTGTCTGCTGTCAGAGGTGCATGCGCGGGGGATGCGGTTGATACTTGATTTGGTGGTGAACCACACGTCTGACGAACACCCGTGGTTTATTGAGTCACGATCATCCCAATCGAGCGCCAAACGTGACTGGTATATCTGGCGCGACGGTAAAAAAGGGGCGGAACCCAACAACTGGGAGAGCATTTTTAACGGTTCGGCCTGGAAGTATGATCCTGGCAGTGAACAATACTTTTTGCACCTGTTCTCTGAACGTCAACCTGACCTGAATTGGGAGAACCCAGAGGTGCGTACGGCGCTGTACGACATGATGCGTTGGTGGCTGGATAAGGGCATTGATGGATTCCGTATCGACGCCATCTGCCATATGAAAAAACAGCCGGGGCTAACGGATATGCCCAACCCGCTGGGCCTGCGTTACGTGCCGTCGTTCGAACGTCACCTGAATTATGACGGCCTGCTCGATTATGTCGATGACCTGTGTGAACAGGTGTTCAACCGTTATGACATCATGACCGTGGGGGAAATGAACGGCGCTTCGGCCGAGCAGGGCGAAGATTGGGTGGGTGAACAGCATCACCGGTTGAATATGATTTTCCAGTTTGAGCACGTCAAGCTGTGGGAAACACGGCATCAGCAGGCGCCGGATGCAGGCATGGACGTGATGGGGCTAAAAAGCATCTTTACCCGCTGGCAGACATTGCTGGAAGGGAAAGGATGGAATGCACTGTATGTCGAAAATCACGATATTCCCCGCGTGGTGTCGAAATGGGGCGACGATAAGCAGTATTGGCGCGAAAGTGCTACCGCCATCGCCACGATGTATTTTTTAATGCAGGGAACCCCCTTTATTTATCAGGGACAGGAGCTGGGGATGACCAACACCCGCTTCGACGGCCTGGCTGATTTTAACGATGTTGCTGCCAGAAACCGCTTTGCCATGTTGCGCGAGCAAGGGATGGACGAGGCACACATCCTGGCGTTTCTGGGCCGCAGTGGGCGCGATAATTCGCGTACGCCGATGCAATGGGACGACGGTCCCAATGCCGGTTTCAGCCGTGCCGAACCCTGGTTTAGGGTGAATGCCAACTACGCGCAAATCAACGTGGCGCGTCAGCGAGAAGAACCTGATTCAGTGCTGAACTTTTACCGGGCGTTAATTCGGCTGCGTAAACGGGATCCCGTGTGGGTCTACGGCCGATACCAATTACACCTGGCGGCACACCCGCAAATATATGCTTACACCCGCACCCTGGATGAGCGGCAGGTATTGGTGTTGTGCAATTTGAGTCGCGAATCTTTGCAGATAGATCCGCACGTGTTGGCCTTGGATAAGGGGCAACGGTTATTGGGCAATTATTGTCATCATGATGAGCAACAATGCCTACGTCCTTATGAGGCTCGGATATACCAATGGCCTGACGCCTCCAGTTTTGATTAAACCATCACGCATTTTCCCGAATACAGCGATTGTGTTCGGGGAATACCCTTCAGATATTTACCCATAATTCATGGCCACTCTGCAATACGCACCGAATCACAACACACTCTCACCATTGCTTCTTACACCAAAGATTAAAATACGGTCTGGTTATCCAGCAAGATCTGGAACTATGTTAGCAAGGAAACTACTGGAAATTAAAAATCCTACGCCTGAGTGATGGATAAAAAATCGCACGAAATGTTCCTTTTGTATTCTTGGTCGTTGCTCTTTTTTAGCGGAACAGGCTTCGCTCGTTTATTTCCGTCAATTAAGTATCTACATCGCATCGCAGCAAGAGAAAATTTTGCAAAATGTGCAAGACAAGGCGTAAGTGGGCGGAATCTGTACAGATCTCGTAGTGTCAGAGACCTAAGGTCTCCTGATTCATTTGTTTTTCATTGCAAACCATTGATAATAAATGAATGTTTGTATTTTGTGATGCATGCCATTAATGGGGCATATCTACAATGAAGCTTAAACAAAAGTGAAGTTTTATGATTTTTTTACGATTTCACTTTTAATTTTACATTAACAACGCTCGGAAGGGCGTTGATATTATCTTTTTTCACATGCCAGGCAGCCGCTTTAGCGCTAGTCTGGTTAGGCAATGTCTCATTAAGGATGATGCTATGTGGAATAGGGAGATTAACATAGGGACATGTTATGAAATCCTTTGTTAACCTGTTTTTTATTTCCTCAAGATCATTTCCCTAAGCATTCTTTTTTCATGACTCTGCAACGTCTATTTAAAATGAAAGTGAGTTATCAAAAGTAAGATATGTTGGCTCTTTTGTGAGCGTGAGATGACGGGATGCTATGACCATTATAATACCCTGCCCAATGACCGTTATGGTATGACGCATGGGGAAAAGGGTAATGGTGTCGATTTTAATTAAGACTTTCGCCTTGATGGGTAATTATCCTAATGCCATGCGTGATGATAGTTGCGTTATTTCCAAGGCCACAAATAGAGCGCTATAAATCTAATTATTCACTCAGGAGCACACTCAATGAACCAGTGTTTGGACTTTATCGGTATTGGCATCGGTCCGTCCAACCTCAGCATTGCGGCACTTGGAAGCGAAATCGCAGGGTTTAATTGCAAATTCCTCGAGCGTAAACCGCATTTTTCTTGGCATCCAGGCATGATCCTGGCGGACTGCAGTATGCAGACCAACTTTTTGAAGGATTTGGTGACGGCCGTTGCGCCCACCAACCCTTACAGTTTTCTCAACTATCTGGTGAAAAGAAAGAAATTTTACCGTTTCCTCAATACAGAGCAACATACCGTTTCGCGCGAAGAGTTTGCCGATTATCTCAGTTGGGCGGCAACGGGCCTGCCGTCGCTGGCATTCAACCAGGACGTCCAGGCCGTGAGTTTTGATGAGAATCAGCGGCATTTTGTTGTCACCACCCAGAATGATGTGTTTTACGCGAAGCATGTCTGTGTCGGTATTGGCAAAAAAATCAAATTGCCAGACTGTGTGACCCAGCAAAATGATCGGTGTTTCCACGCGAGCGAAATGATGTTCCGCAAACCCAATCTGAAGGGGAAGCGTGTGGCAATTGTCGGCGGGGGGCAAAGCGGGGCCGATCTGTTCCTCAATATTTTTCAGGGGGAATGGGGCCAACCAGAACAATTGAGTTGGATATCTCGGCGTAACAACTACAACGCGCTGGACGAAGCTGCCTTTGCTAACGAGTACTTTACGCCTGATTACGTTGAGAATTTCTACACGCTCGGCAGTTCAGCCAAACAACACATGCTGCGCGAACAAAAAATGACGTCTGATGGGATCACCAGCGAGTCGCTTTTGGCCATTTATCGCGCCATGTATCACCAGTTTGATGTCCTTCAGAATAAACGATGGGTACGCCTGCTTCCCAGCCGTTCAGTGACGGCCCTTAACACCAAAGATAATTTTTATCAGTTAGAGACGGAACACCATCTGGATCAGGGGCGAGAAGCCTTTGATGTGGACGTGGTGATCTTTGCTACTGGGTATGAACAGGCCCGCCCCGTGTTTCTTGACGCCTTGTCCGAACGTTTTTCAACCACGGATGATGGGCAGTACCGTATTGCCCCTGATTTTACCCTTGAGCGGGAAGGGGCGCATGAGAACTGTTTGTTTGCCGTCAATGCGAGCATGCATCACCACGGTATTGCCGATCCCCAGCTCAGCCTGATGGCCTGGCGAGCTGCCCGCATTCTTAACCGGGTTCTCGGCCAAAACCAATTTGATTTGAGTACGGCCCCGGCGATCATTCAATGGCGCAGTGAGCCATAACGGCCAATCACGATGACGTTATTGAGTTCTTGTTGGGCACCGCGTTTACCCCATGATGAGACAGGTTGTATGAGAAAACACATTAATAAATTTATCATGAATCAACTGGCAACATTCTCGCCGACTTTTAAAGCGAAATACATATATAAAAAGGCCTTCGGGAAGACATTAAATTTAAACCCTCCGGCCACGTGGAACGAAAAGATAAATTATCTGAAACTTAACGATTACAGTAACAATGCATTAATCACGCAATGTGCAGACAAATATGCAGTGAGGGAGTATATAAAAGAGAAAGGCTGTGAGGAGATCCTTAATGAACTCTATTTCGCCTGTGACTCTGTTCATGAAATCCCATGGGCGTCTTTGCCGGAAAAGTTTGTGATTAAAGGTAATCACGGTTCTGGTTACAATTTGATTTGCCAGGACAAAGGCTCGCTAGATATTACACAAGCAGCTAAAACCATTGAAAATTGGATGGAAAGTGACTACTGGAAGGTCTATGCAGAGTTAAACTATAAGAATATTAACAAAAAAATCATTGGTGAAAAGTTCATCGCGTCATCGAGTGGCCAGGGGCCTGATGACTATAAAATATACTGCTTCCACGGTGTTCCTTACTGCACGTTGCTGTGTGTCGGCAGGGAAACCGGCACGCCGAAATATTACTTTTTTGATAAAGACTTCAAATTCTTGTGTTATAGCCAAGACTGTTTGGCACTTAGCCAGGAAGAGATTGACGCCTTTGTGAAACCTGATGGGTATGACGCGCTCTTTGAGTACGCCAGAATATTATCTGAACCCTTTGAGTTTGTCCGCGTTGATTTCTATATCTCCAACGGCAAAGCTATTTTTGGTGAGTTGACCTTCACACCCTCCGCAGGTATTGATACGGACATGCTCGAATCAACAGATATTTTACTCGGGAAGATGCTTAACCTGAAATAACACCGTACCCACAGAGGATATGTTGTCACCCTGTGAACCCACAGGGTGTTTTTTTATCTTCTGCCGGAAGACACAACTCCCCGGACGGCATCCGGGGAGTCACGATCAGAAATCTACCGTTGCCTGCAGGCTCAGGCTGCGCGGTTCCCCCTCAATGACCCGCAGGTTACCCGCACTGGACGCATAATATTCGCGGTTGAACAAGTTTTTGACGTTCAGCTTGATCTGGGTGTGTTTGCCAACCAGCTTACTGTCCCAAGCGATAAACGCATCTGCCACCGTGTAGGCAGGCATGGTAAAACTGTTTTCCGGATCGCCTGCGCGACGGCCCACATAGCGGCCCCCTCCGCCCAGCCGTACATCACCCGGTACCGCAGGTAGCGTCATGCGGTGGCTGAGATAGAGACTCCCCATGTTGGTTGGGGCGTTCACCAGGCGGTTACCGACGTTATCCGGGCTGAGGTTATCTTCGACAATCTCGGTTTTGTCGTAACTGTAATTGGCGGTCAGATCCCAATTGCGGGCGAGTTCTCCGTTTAGCTCCAGTTCAACGCCGCTAGAGCGCGCTTTTGGAATGCTGCGAGTGACGCCGTTGATAAAGATCGACATATTGTTTTCGTCTATACGGTACAGCGCCAGCGTAGCATCGACCACTGGGGTCACTTGCCATTTACCGCCAACCTCGTAGGTAGTGCCGGTTTCAGGCGTAGCAACGTTCCCGTTGTCATCCACGGCCGTGGACGGAGTGAAAGAGCGGCTGTAGTTGGCATACAGTGAAACAGCCGGCGTGAGCTTGTACACCACACCGGCCTGCGGCAGGAATTTGTCATCCTTGTCGTTCAGCGTGTTTTTGGGGTTCTGGAAGCCATTACTGTTGTTTTGGTAATAAGACTGGTAGCGGGCGCCGAGGACGGCAATCCACTGGTCGGTTAAATGAATACTGTCTTTGGCGTAGACCGAACGACTGTACAAGGTGCTGCGTAGATTACTCAGGGCATCATTGTAAGTACTGCTGTTGGTCACCGGCGTTTCACCGTAGGCAGGATCATACATATTGAAGGTTTTTGACACCTTGCCGCGGTAGGAGTAGGCCTTGTAGGTCTCATTTTTCTCATAGTCGACGCCCACCAACAGGTCATGTTGCATGCCAAGTGCGATCGGCGACCCGATCACATCCCAGGAATAATAGTTTGTCTGGTGGTTGAAGCCGCGGTTGGCATCCGCACGGCGTGAAACAATTCCCGTGGCGGTGTCGATCGCCGTGGCACGCACTTCGTTGCTGTCGTAGCGACGTTGCATCCAGGCATAGTTGAAACGGGTGGTCCAGGTGCTGTCCAGTGCGTAGTCATAATGTGCGTTGAGGCGTTTGTTTTTGCCCCATGCGTGGTTGGCATAATCGTCCAGCCGGCGGTTATAAGGAATATCGACAGGCTTGCCATTGATAAAGGCCGTGCCGCGGTCATAAGGAATATCGTATTTGTATTCGCTGTAGGCAATGTTGAATGACGCTTTATCGCCAAACCAACTGAGTGACGGTGCAATCAGCGTATGCTCATCGGTGCCAAAATTGCGCCAGTAATCTTCGTGTTGACGCTCGGCAATAAAACGAAAAGCAAAACCGTTGCCGAGTGGCCCGGTGACGTCGACCGTGCCGCTGCCGCCACCAAAACTGTTAGTGGCACCGCTGAGGCGGGTGTTCCAGTCGTATTGCGGTTTTTTACTGATGAGGTTAATGATGCCGCCAGGGCTGAGAATGCCATACAGCAACGACGCCGAGCCTTTAAGCACCTCAACGCGGTCAGTGGTGGCGTCCATGCTCAAGCCCTGATTACTACGAACGCCGTCGATGAATACTGAACCGTCCGAGTTAACACCAAAACCACGTTTGACAAACCCGTCTTCAGTGCCGCCCAGCGTATTACCCTGTGTCACGCCACTGACGAATTTCATGGCATCGTTGACGCTTTTGACCTGGAAGTCGTTAATGACGTCAGGTGTGACAACGCTGACAGATTGCGGCACTTCGCTGAGTGGGGTGTTGGTTTTGCTGGCGGTGGACGCGCTATCCGTGCTGTAGCCCGCTGCTGGCAAGGAGCTGGTTGTGACGGTGAGCGACTCGTCCTCTGCCTGGGCGGTGGCCACAGGCAGTGCCGGTAAGACGCTGACAAGCAGGGGAATTGAACGAAAAACCTGACATTTTTTTGTTTTATTCAGACGATGACTTTCTACCTGGTGCATACAATTCCATATCAAATTAATAAATAATAACGATTATCATTTTTATTATAATTTGCATATGCACGATTTGAATAGTGAATGTTTGTCTGATTGGGGGAAACGCGATCCTGGAGCTTTGCAGCCAAAACCGCGCGCTACGCTTTTGCGCTGTGGTGAAGCGCAATCTGGCCTCGTTTAACACGACGCGCCACAGGCGAGGGAGCATGGGAATTCGGCCACTACATAACGCTACAGATTGATACATAATAGTATTTTTAAAGCGTTAATTAACGGGTGCCAACCCCGCTAAAAGTGGCAATAATATGAGTCTGGCTGCGCGTTTTACGTGCACCGTCAGGCATGGCAGACGGGCTATCCGTTGCCATTATGCAGGCTAGATTTTATCCGTATTCTTCGCAAGCCTCTGGAAGCAAGATGCACACCACCGAGTTATCTGGCGCGACAAAATTACAGCATGCAGTGATCGTTCTTTTGCTGGTGTTTGCAACCTGTATCTTTGGCATTGAAAGCCGACCTACCGGCCTTTTGGCGACATTTTGGCCGACCAATGCCGTGTTGCTGGCCGTTCTGGTGCGTTACCCTAAACTCGCCAGCCCTGTGGGGTGGGCGATGGCCATGCTGGGTTATTTGGCAGCCGATTTACTCACCGGCAGTACGCTGGGCAAAGCCCTATTGCTCAATGGGGCCAATATGGCGGGTGTGGCGGTCGGATATTATCTGTTTATGCTTTTGCCGCCGCAAATTCGTGCCCTGGAACGTACCTCGTCCAGTATTTATCTGTTTGCTATCTGCCTGGCGAGTGCGACCGCAACGGGGTTACTGGGTGCAGGGGCTTCAGTGTTGCTGTTCGGTCGTCAATATCTGCCTTCATTGGCGCTGTGGTTGTCTTCTGAGTTCACCAATTACATTACGTTAATGCCGTTTATTCTGGCTTTACCGGCAGACTGGAAAGGGTATTTGCGCAGCATTACGCAGGCAGTGACCTTGCGCAGTCAGTGGTACAACATCTGCACAAAGGTCGCCGTGTTAATCCTGCTGACGATGGCCTGTATCTGCAGCGTCGTGATTGGCGGCCCCGGCGCGGTGATTTTCCCCATGCCAATCCTGCTGTGGCTGGCGATGACGTTTTCGCTGTTCAGTACGATGATTGCCGTGTTGGCCTATGTATTGTGGTGCCATCTGGCGATTGATCTGGGGCTGATCGCTATTAATCTCGACATGACGATATTGCAAAATACGGTGTCGATGCGGTTGGGCGTGGCGCTTTTGGCGCTGGGGCCGATCGCTGTCGCCAGCATGAATTTTGCCCGAAATGCACTGCTGCGCAGGTTAGAGCACGTAGCGAACCACGATGCGCTGACCCACGTATTAACCCGCAACGCCTTTATGCAGCGTGGCACGCGCCTGGTTAGCCAAAAAGGGGAACGGGTCTGCATTATGATGCTGGATATCGACTATTTTAAATCGATCAATGACCGTTTTGGCCACGCTGGCGGCGATGTGGCGTTGTTGTCCTTTACCCGCGCCATCATGGGGGACCTGCGCGAGCACGATCTCTTTGGCCGCATGGGAGGAGAGGAGTTCGCGATCGTGGCGCCGATCGAACAACCGCAAGATGCGATGTCGCTGGCTGAGCGCTTGCGTCGACGAATTGAAATTGAATCTATCACCATGCCAGCCGGTAACCATTTGCAAATCACGGTGAGCATCGGCATGGTTACCTGCATTGGCGGTTCCGAACAGAATCTTGACAACCTGTTGAAAATCGCGGACTTAGCAGTATACAAAGCCAAAAACAGTGGCCGGAACCGGGTCGCAACGCCAGAGTTACTCCCTCGAAACACCCCCGACCTTTGAGCCCCCCGGGGGTGTAAATGGTTGCCCCCGCCAATGGCGTCTAAAATGGAAGAGGGCGTAGGCAGCTCCGTCTGCGCCACACCGACTGTCGAACAGACAAGAGGAATCTCCGATGAAATATGTTGAAGGTTTTGTGGTGGCGGTACCCGCCGCCAATAAGGAGGCGTACCAAAAACTGGCCGCCGCAACGGCCCCCCTGTTTAAAGAGTTCGGTGCCACGCGGATCGTCGAATGCTGGGGTAATGATATCCCCGATGGCAAACTCACCGATTTTCGTGGTGCGGTTAAGGCTGAAGCTGATGAAGTTGTGGTATTCAGTTGGATCGAATACCCGTCTAAGGCCGTACGCGATGAGGCGAATCAGAAGATGATGACCGACCCGCGTATGAAAGCGTTGGGCGAAAAAATGCCGTTTGACGGCAAGCGAATGATCTTCGGCGGCTTCGAATCTATCCTGGACCAATAGCGGAGGGGATATTGTGAAAATAACCCAACACTTGTGGTTTGAGAAAGACATGGATGCAGCACTACGCTGTTACATCGATCTGATCCCCGGTTCTTCCCTAACCTGGCACTCCACATTGCCTGCCGACACCCCCAGCGGCCCGGCAGGCAGCGTAAAACTGGCGGCTTTTACGCTGGGTGACCAGCGGTATGCAGCGATTGAAGCGGGCCCTTTGGATCCGTTCAACCACAGTTTCTCCATTATGGTCGAATGCGCAGATCAGGCGGAGGTTGATCGCCTGTGGGATGCGTTGAGCGACGGCGGTCGTGTTGAGCAATGCGGTTGGTTGCGCGATCGCTGGGGGTTGAGTTGGCAGATTGTTCCCAAGCGACTGACAGAGCTGATGAACGATCCCGATGCCATGAAGGTAAGAAGGGTAACCGAGGCGATGCTGCAGATGGTCAAACTGGATGTTGCGGCGTTAGAGGCGGCAGCTCGCGGATAACATCGCAGCTAACTGCCCCGCAGTCATATTGGCTGTGGGGCAGTTAGGTGATTCTGTGTAATGCAAAGCGTCATCCTGGGGTGTAAATTGACGCAAATCACCTTTTTGCATCAACCCTGCTCACGCAGGGCTGAATTTTTATCATTTGTCAGCGTCGACGAATCGCTGCACCCTAGAGCTAACCTTTGTGCAGCGTAGAGAACAAAAATGGAAAAGACACAGATTCAGCAATGGGTTACCCAATTCCCGCTGGTGCAGGCACTGATCGACCTTAAACCGGTGACCTGGTTCAACCCACGAGCGACCACGTTGAACGCGGGGCTGCCCTTTGTCGGTCTTGGCGCTGCCGACGTGACCGATGCGGAACAACGGTTAATGCGTTTTGCCCCTTATCTGAGCGCCGCCTTCCCGGAAACGCGCATCACCAACGGGGTGATTGAATCTGATGTCGTCGCGATTCCTGCCATGCAAACGGCGCTCGATCGGCGCTATAGCCTGCCGTTAGGCGGGCGTTTATGGCTGAAAAAAGACAGCCACCTGCCAATCTCCGGGTCGATCAAGGCCCGCGGGGGCATTTACGAGGTGCTGACACATGCAGAGAAACTGGCTCTGGAAGCAGGGAAACTGCAGTTAACGGACGATTATTCCAGGTTGTTCTCGGCGGAGTTCCGCGAATTTTTCAGCAACTACCGCATTGCGGTGGGCTCAACCGGTAACCTGGGTATGTCGATCGGCATTATCAGTGCCAGACTGGGTTTCAGCGTCAGCGTGCACATGTCGGCAGATGCCCGTGAATGGAAAAAGCAGAAGCTGCGTGATAATGGCGTCAACGTAGTTGAATACGCACAAGATTATGGCGTCGCCGTGGAACAGGGCCGTTTGCAGGCCGCGCAGGATCCACACTGTTTCTTTATTGATGATGAAAACTCACAGACGTTATTCCTGGGCTATGCCGTTGCCGGTGGGCGTTTGAAGCGTCAGTTTGACGAGAAAGGCATTCAGGTTGATGCCCAACATCCGCTGTTCGTTTATTTGCCCTGTGGTGTCGGCGGTGGCCCCGGCGGGGTCGCTTTTGGGCTGAAACTGGCTTTTGGTGACCATGTGCACTGCATTTTTGCCGAGCCGACGCACTCACCTTGTATGCTGCTGGGTGTGCACACCGGACTGCACGATGGCATTGCCGTTCAGGATTTGGGCATTGATAACCACACCGCGGCAGACGGCCTGGCGGTTGGACGCGCATCCGGCTTCGTTGGGCGCGCCATGGAGCGCCTGCTTTCCGGTTTTTACACGCTCAGCGATGATGAGATGTTTGCGCTTCTGGGGTTGCTGGATCGTCATGAGCACATTCAGCTTGAGCCTTCTGCCTTGGCCGGTATGCCGGGGCCATGGCGTGTCACGGCAGATACCGAGTGGCTGGCAAGTCAGGGGCTGAATGAGGCGCAGATGAAGAGTGCTACCCATCTGGTATGGGCAACGGGCGGTGGTATGGTGCCTGAAGCGGAAATGGCCAAATATTTAGCTAACGCACAACAGGTTGATTAGTGCGACAACAGCCTAAGATCTGGTGCACTTTTACCCCGCAGGATACGTTCTTTCTGAGCGTATCCTTGGTCATCACCGTCCCAACGCCAGGTAACGCAGGGTCGCCACAACCGCCAACTGACGGTTATGAATCACCTGATCTTCGGGCGGTTCATGGCTTTCAAACAGGGTATTAAAAGTATACTGGTTGGCGACATAGTGGAAACACAGGCTGCTGATCAATCGATGCACGTCAGCGGCACTGGCGTCTGGAGTGAACAGCCGCTCTTGCTTACCGCGCTGCAATATCGCCTCCAGCAGTGTCAGTGCGCTCTGATTCAAGGCCTTAATACGTGGTGACTGGCGGATATACTGACCGCGCATCATGTTTTCCATGCAGATCACGCGGATGAAGTCAGGGTGTTCTGCGTGGTAATTAAAGCTTTCTTCTACCAGCCGGGTCATGGCCTCTACCGGGGCCAGTGCTTGCAAATCCAACCCCGTTTCGTGAGCGCGTATATGCAGATATACGTGCTCAAGCACGTCCAGGTAGAGCGATTCTTTATTCTTGAAGTGATAAACCACCATACGTTTGGTGGTCGCAGCCTGCTCTGCAATGTTCTCCATGCGAGCGCCTTTTAGGCCCGCTTCGGCAAACTCAGCCAGTGCCGCAGCGAAAATGCGTTGCTTCAGGCCGACGGGGTCGTTTTTGCGCTTGGTGGCAGGGATCTCATCATTCTTCAAAACATCAGTCACTTATCTTTATGGGGACACCGGTTAAGAGTAACCGGGGTGACCCGTCAATACAATCCGCCGCCTCTTCACTTTTGAGAAGGGCATCATGTTGCGGAAATGTAAACGAACAGCAATGATAGACGTCTCAACTGCCATTAAACAAGACTATTTTCCACTTTATAACGGCGAGTTTTACGGATGTTAAGGGCAATGACGGGGTAAACGCGCAGCCTAATGTCCTGCTTGGTGCTGACGGGGTGATATCTCTTACTGTTGAAAATGTACCTTGCGGTTCGAAAAGCATCGGATTATCGATAATCTCCGTTGCCGACCCGTGCAGGAATTCTTACAGTAGCAGCACGATAATTCACGGTTTGTTCGATGGTTGAACATGGGCATGCTGAGCGTTTGTGCGAAGGAAAAATTGTGGTTTCAAACGAAATTGATGTTCGAACGCTGATCAACGATCGTCCGATATGTGCCTACCAGAAACTGATCATCTTGCTGGGATTCATTGTTATCGCCCTGGATGGATTCGACATTACCCTGATGGGGTTTATCGCACCGGAGCTGAAAAACGAATGGGGCGTGGGTAATCATCAGTTGGGTATGGTGATCAGTGCGGCGCTGATAGGCCTGACAATAGGGGCATTACTGTCCGGTCCGTTGGCAGACTGGTTGGGTCGCAAAGTGATCATTATCAATAGCGTGTTCTTTTTTGGCGTATGGACGCTGGCCACCGCATTCTCACACAATATTGATCAAATGATTTTCTTCCGCTTTATGACCGGACTGGGGCTGGGAGCGGCGATGCCTAATGTGGGCACGTTGATCTCTGAATATGCACCGGAAAAGAAACGCTCTTTTGTTATCACCGTGGTGTTCTGCGGCTTTACTTTCGGTGCTGCGCTGGGGGGATTTGCCGCATCGTGGATCATTCCGCACAGGGGCTGGCATGCACTTTTATTACTGGGCGGCATACTGCCACTGGTGTGCGTACCGCTGTTAATCGCCAAGCTGCCGGAGTCGGTGCGATTTTTGGTGGCCAAACGTGCCAGCCAGCAACGCATTGGCAAAATTGTGGAAAAACTGGCCCCCGGTAGCACAAATCCCTATACGCGTTACAGGTTGCCGACACAGGTGGAACCCGGCAAAGGCGCAATGCAGATTGTGGTCTCACGACAGTATTGGTTCGGTAGCCTGATGCTGTGGTTGGGCTATTTCATGGCGCTGTTTCTGGTCTATCTGCTGGGCAGCTGGTTACCGACGTTGGTTAAAGGTATCGGCATGAGTGTGGCGCAGGCTGCGGTGATTACCGCTCTGTATCAGGCAGGTGGCACCTTCGGTTCGCTGATTACCGGTTGGTTAATGGATCGGGTTAATCCGCACCGGGCGTTGGGCGTAATCTATTTGTTGGGTGCGTGTTTCACGTTATTGATCGGGCTGGTGGCCCATAGCACGGTCATGCTTGGCATGGTGGCTTTGGCCTGCGGTTTTTGCCTGAACGGCGCGAATACCGGCATGAATGCGCTGTCTGCGCATTATTATCCTACAGAAGCACGGGCTACCGGCTCCAGTTGGATGCACGGCGTTGGGCGTATTGGCGCCATTCTGAGCGCCTTCGCCGGAGCTGAAATGCTGGCGCTGGGGTGGGGGTTCGACCGCATTTTTGCCATTATCGCCATTCCGGCGTTAATCACCGCTTGCGCCATCTTTGTAAAGGGTGCCAAGGGGTATAACCGCCAGGCGCAATTGGCTACCCGCGGCATTGCCAAAGGCCTTTGATCTGCCCAGACCCAGGCACTGCGGTGGTCTCAAGCTTCACTAAATTTAACCCGGCAAAATAGGATGCCGGGCAGGCCACACCCCTGTGCTTATGTGGACGTTTTAAAGCCCCACCGTTTTTGTGCCGATCATAATGGCTTGCCCACCGACGCTAACGCGGCTAATGGTCCGCGCCTGTGTATCAATCGTCACCTGGATCAGAGACGAGCAACCCATGGCTCGCCCTTGCTCGAACAGAAAATGGGTATCGTCGGGCAGGACATGATTGACCAGATAGCATCCCAGAGCGCCACTGGCACTGCCGGTGGCGGACTCTTCACTGATACCGTAGAGCGGTGCGAAATTCCGGCAGTGGGCGGTGATGGGGGCTTGGCGACTCAGTTCAAATACGTGGAAACCGATAGCATCGAATTGGCGGCTCAGGTTGGCGATCGCTTCATCGTCGGGCTGCAGGCTGTCTAACTGGCCAGGCTGTACGGGGACAATGATGTCCGGCAATCCCGTTGAGACCACAGCGATGGGCAAACCGGTCCCCACAATGACCTCGGGGTGAATGCCGAGGGCAAGCGCAACAGATTCAACATCAGGCCCTGGCCGGGTGATAGGGAGAGTCTGCTCCATAACGACATCGTGGGGGCTGACGGCGACACTCAGAATACCGGCTTTGGTTTTTTGGCTATACTGGCCCGGCTTAAGCAGATGGAGCGAAACCAGCGTAGAGAAAACGGCTACCGTCGCATGCCCGCAAAAATCCACCTCGCCTTCAGGCGTAAAAAACTCCACCTTAAAATCTGTGTCGTCACCGGTATAGACGAATGCGGTCTCGGAAAAACCGACCTGCCGCGCAATAGCGATTTTTTGCGTAACGTTCAGGTCGGGCGGGTAGAGAACGACCCCAGCAGGGTTGCCGCCAGAATTCTCCCGGGTAAAGGCGTTCACAAGGTACAGGTTGACGCTGTGTCCAACCGAGTGCGTTGTTGCGTTTTGCATCTGTGGTTCCTGCATTATGGTTTGGTGAATGCTTTCACTCATCATCGATCCTTCTCTTTTAAATGCAGACGGTTGGAGGGAGTAATATGTGACTGCGCCATGACTATGCCACAATAAAAAAGAGCCACAAAATGTGGCTCACAGGGGGAACGGGCGTATTACAGCTGTTCGCCGTTGCTGGCGATAACCCTTCGGTACCAGTCAAAACTCTTTTTGCGCGAACGCTCGAGCGTGCCGGTACCGTCGTCGTGTTTGTCGACGTAGATAAAACCGTAGCGTTTGCCGTATTCCCCGGTGGTGAAGGAGACACAGTCGATACAGCCCCAAGGGGTGTAACCGATCAAATCAACCCCGTCGTCGATCACGGCTTTTTTCATCTGTTCGATATGTGCGCTTAGGTAGTCGATGCGATAATCATCGTTGATTTTACCGTCAGCTTCGACCTTGTCGAAGGCGCCAAAGCCATTTTCAACGATAAACAACGGCTTCTGGTAGCGTTCGTACAACACGTTCAACGAGTAACGCAGCCCAACGGGATCAATCTGCCATCCCCAGTCGGACGCTTTTACATGCGGGTTTGGTACGTTACCGGGGAAGTCGAACATCGCATCGCCAGTGCTTACCGCATCGGCCTTCAGAGCATTGCTCATGTAGTAGCTGAAACCGATGTAATCCGCGCAGCCTTCGCGCAGGGTTTGTTCGTCCTGCGGCTGCATCTCAATCTTGAAGCCTTTGCGTTCCCAGTCTCGCAGCAGGTACGACGGATAGTAGCCGCGCACTTGCACGTCGGTGAACAGGTAGCGCGAATGCATCGCTTCTACGCTGTACATGACGTCGTCTGGCTTGCAGGAGAACGGGTAGAAGGGCACGCAGGCCAGCATGCAGCCAATGTTGAATTCCGGGTTAATCTGGTGACCGAGTTTAACCACCTGAGCACTGGCGACAAACTGGTGGTGCAATACCTGATACAGCGTCTGCTCTGGGTTCTCTTCTTGGGTATACACCACGCCGGAACAGCAATAGCCAAACAATGGGTACTGGTAGTTGCTCTGGTTGTTGATCTCGTTAAAGGTCATCCAGTACTTCACTTTATGCTGATAACGACGCAGTACCACCTCGCTGAAACGCACGAAGAAATCGACCACCTGACGGTTCTTCCAACCGCCATACTCTTTCACCAGGTGATAGGGCATCTCAAAGTGCGACAGGGTGATCACCGGTTGGATATTGTATTTCAACAACTCATCAAACAGATCATCGTAGAATTGCAGGCCGGCTTCATTCGGCTCAAGCTCATCACCCTTAGGGAAAATGCGGGTCCAGGCGATCGAGGTACGGAAACATTTGAACCCCATTTCTGCGAACAGCGCGATATCCTGTTTATAGCGACCGTAGAAATCCACCGCTTCGTGGTTGGGGTAGCGATAGCCTTCCAGCACACCGTCGGTCATCACGCGGTCCACGCCGTGTGCACCGCCCGACAATACGTCTGCGATGCTAGGGCCTTTGCCCCCTTGATCCCAACCGCCTTCAACCTGGTGCGCAGCGACGGCGCCACCCCACAGAAAATCTTTCGGTAACTGTTGTTGTTTCATCGTTGGTTTCTCATTCCATTATTCATGAAAGGTCACGGATGAGAATATAGTAGCAAGCTGGAATTGAATGTCACGATATAACAAACCGCCCCTTAGGGTGACTTGTTACATTAAAAAAACAGGCTGTTTTATTTCGCGGCGCTAATATGACCCAATCGCTTGCCGATGGTTTCAATAATGTAAATAACCGGGATTTGGGTCGTGATATTATGGTGCCCGGCGATCAGCTGCGGTGGCACGTGGTAGGAGAGGTTGAAGTCTGCCATGCGCGCCAGCGATGAGGTTTCATTGTTGGTGATGCTGACAATCTTGCAGTTATGCAGGCTGAACTGGCTGGCCAGACGCAGGATCTCTTCCGTCTCGCCAGACACGGAAAGCATAATGGCGACAGCGCTTTTATACATGTCACTGTTGATAGGGTAATAAGGGTCATCAATATGGGTGCTGAATTTACCTACATTGGAAAAGAAACGCGCACCGTATTTCCCTAATGCGCCCGATGTGCTTACGCCAACAAAAATAATACGTTCTGCGGCGGCAATATATTGTACCGCCTGGTCAATAAGCTGGTTGAATTCGTCGTTGTTAATACTTTTAAAGAAACTGATTATTTCACTGGTGCCGAAATCTATCGGTGGCGCTTCGGTCTGTTCAAGATACAACTTAAAGCGAATGCGGAATTCAGAATAACCCTCACAGCCCATTTTTTTGCAAAAACGCAGTACCGTGGTGGTAGATACCCCGACGGCCTCCGCCAGCTCGCGAATGGTCATGTATATCACGGGGTTCTTATTCTTGATGACGTAGTTATAAACCATCAACTCCAGTGCATTGAGTTCGGCAATTGCTTTATGGGTAAACATAGACCTATCCAACGAGTAACAACAGACCTTAATCAGCGGGCTAACATAGCAAATTTTGCCGTTGCCCGCTTGTGGTTTTGTTGTCGCTCAGGCCCGTTTGGCCTTGTCCAGCAGCGCGTCATGCGCCGATTCGCTGTCGGTCAGGTCACACTCTTTTGGCAAGCGCCATGCGATGATCCCGGCAATGATCAGCGACACCGCCAATCCGCACACCGCGACGTTTTGCCCATAGAGATAAATCATCACGCCCACCAGATAAGGTCCGCAGAATCCCCCCAGATTGCCCAAGCCATTAATGACGCCACGTGCGCCACCGGCCACTTCTGCAGAGGCAATACGCCCGGGCATTGACCAGAATGGGCTGGTTGCCGCTTTCAGGAAGAAACCACAAACCACCAACGCGATATAGGCGGCCACCACGTTATGGCGTAACACCACCGATGCCAGCAAGGCGGCAGCGAAGCAGAACAATGACACCATCACCCACAGCCGACGCTTGCCGGTTTTGTCGGTAAGGACAGAAATCAGGTAAATCCCCAACAAGGTTGCCACGAAAGGTAAAATGGCCAGGAAGCCCACAGAGGCCATATTGCCGCCTGTGAGGTTCTTCAGAATAGTAGGCAGCCACAGGGTGTAACCGTAGTCACCGGTTTGATAAAAGAAGTTCAGCAGCACCAGCTTCATTAGCCCTTTATTGCGGAATACGTCTTTCAGCGGGGCATTGCTGACCGGTTGTGTTCTGCTGCGGGCCTGACGTTCCCGCGTGAGTTCAGCCACCAGATATTCTCGCTCGCGGGCCGGTAACCAACGCGCCTCTTGTGGCCGATCGCTGATCAATAGCCACCAGACGGCTAAAACCACTAACGACAGCACACCTTCGAGGATAAACAACCAGCGCCAATCGAGTTGGTTAATGATGGCACCAGAAATCGGTGCGGTCAGCATGCCCCCCAACGGCGCAAACATCATGACAAAGGCATTGGCTCGGCCCAGCTCTTTTTCTGGAAACCAATTGCTGATCATCGTCAGTACTACCGGCAACATGCCGCCTTCAGAAATACCCAAGACAAAGCGCAGCACCAGCAGTTGATAGTGATTGGTGACAAAACCGGTCGCTACAGACACCACGGCCCAGGCGCACAATGACCAGGCGATAAAGCGTTTACCGCTGCCGTTAACCGCGATGCGGCCGCCGGGAACCTGCAAAAACAGATAGCCGATAAAAAAGATGCCGCTGGCTAAACCGGCCATTTGGCTGGTGATCCCTAGATCACTTTCCATACCGCCGGGCAGCGCAAAACTGATATTAACGCGGTCCATAAAGGAAATGATGCAGGCAATCAGGATCGGGGCAATGACCCGCAGCCAGCGGGTGTTGGGTATTTTATTATCCATGGCGATCTCTCTTTACAGGACGCAGGGAGAACCTCCAGAGCGCGAGGTTCTGTTATTCGGCGGTAATAAAATCGAAAGAAAACGCGTTATTTATTCGATGGCGTGGGGCAGTGGCGCATAGTTAAAAAAGGCTTCAACGTTGGTAAACACGATGTCGCTCATTTTTTGCCGCGTTTCTTGGGTGGCGCTGGCAATATGCGGTTGCAGTACGACATTATCCATGGCGATCAGCGCGGCGGGCACCTGCGGTTCGTGGGCATAAACGTCGAGCCCGGCACCGGCAATGGCGCCGCTTTGCAGTGCCGCGATCAGATCGGTTTCATTGACGATGCTGCCGCGGGCAATGTTGATCACCAGTGCATGTGATGGCAGGGCATCGAATACCGCTTTATCCACCAGGCCTGCACTGTCCTTGCCGCCGGAAATGGCGATCACAAAGAAGTCACTTTCCCGCGCCAATGCCAGCAGATCCGCGTAATAGGTGTAGGGCAGTGAGCTGTCCTGTTGGTGACTGGCGTACTGGATGCGCATGTTGAACCCGGCGGCGCGCTGAGCGATAGCACGGCCGATATTCCCCATGCCAAAAATGCCCAGTCGTTTACCGCTCACCTGCACTGACAGGCCTGGTGCCTCGTGTAACCAGCGGCCATCGCGGACAAAGCGGTCGTTGTGACACAGTTGACGCGCGGTAGCCAGTAGCAGCCCAAGAGCCATATCGGCCACGTCCTCAGTCAGTGCGCCGGAGGTGATGGTGACCTTAATACCGTGCTGACGGGTGTAGCTCAGGTCAATGGCGTCTGTTCCTACGCCAAACACGGCAATCAGCCCTAACTGCGGTAACTGTTCGAGAACCGCCGTTGTGACGCCGATATCGCCACGGGTGACAATGGCACGCAAGGAACGCCCTTTGGCCGCCAGGAAAGCAACCGGATCCGCGTGTTCATATAAGCGGTGCACGACAAAGGTCGCCTCAAGGCGAGCAAGCAGATTTTCCATTACTGGGGCAATTAACAGCACTTCATCGGGCGTATGGGTCGTCATGGTTTCACCTGTTCAAAAATAGCGTAACGTCGTTATTGCTATAAAAGCGGTTTTCCACAGACGGTTTTGCGACAGATATCACGCTGAAGGATGTTAAAAAAGGGTGTTACCGGTAATGTGACCAAGGGGGTAAAACCGGTAACAGCGCGCCGTAACATGCGGTTCTCCGGGGAATAACGCCTCTGTTGAGGGGTAACCCGTTAGCGATCTCCGGCCTGAGGAGCGGCTTTACTCGCCTGCAACAGCTGCCAACCAAAGTTCATGCCGGCCGCCGACAACAAGATGGCCGCAGCGCCCAGTAATTGCATCAGGCTAAGGCGATGTCCGAATACGGCCCAGTCGACCAGAATCGCCATTAATGGGTAGATGAACGATAAAGCCCCGATCAGAGTGGTGGGGATTTTCTGGATCGCACTGTACAACAGCGAAGACATCAAGCCGGTATGCAGCAAGCCGAGAGTGGCCAGCAGCAACCAGGTATGGGCTGTTGGTGGCAAGGAAGCCAGACCGGCGAAGGGGGCCAGCAGCACCATGCCAACGGTGAGCTGAATGAGTACGAGCAGATGCGGCGGTACGCCTTTCAACTGCTTGACGATAGCGGCTGCTACCGCATACATAAAGGCCGCGCCCAGCGCCAGTAACACCCCGGTAAGGTAATGGGCATTGGAACTGCCTGTATCCTGTTTACCTGTAATGATCAGCAACATGCCACCAAAGGCCAGCACCAGCCAACCGAGTTTATTCGCCGTCATTTTTTCACCAAAAAACAACACGCCCAACCCGACCAACATAAAAGGCTGGACGTGATAGGTGACGGTTGCCACGGCAATTGACGCGTAGGAATAAGCGCCGAAAAGCAGCGTCCAATTCAACACCAGTGCTAGACCACCGAGTACCGCAATGGCCGCCTGACGGCGAGTTAACACGCCTTTTCTTAACTGACCCAGCAAGGCACAAACGATCAACATTGCCAGCGCACCAAACGCACAGCGCCAGAAAACCACCGTGGGTGCCGGCTGCCCCAGTAAAACGACCGGCCAGCCCACGGTGCCGGAAATTACCATCGCGAGGCTCATCTGCAGCACACCGCTGGTTTTTATTTTCATTCATTTTCTCCCTGATGTGATAAGCGCTTGTCGCCGTGAATGTAAGACATTAAAATGAACAACTGAACATTATGATGAACACCTACTGGGTGTTCGTCAAGTCGAACAAACGGATGATATGGTGAACAATGAGCGATAATGCCAGCAACAGCGCCACACCCATTGGCCTGCTTTCTGCCGCAATCCGCCGAGAGCGTGAGCGGATTGGGTTAACGGTTACCGAATTGGCACGCCGGGCGGGCATTGCCAAATCAACGCTCTCGCAACTGGAAACCGGTAGCGGTAATCCCAGCCTGGAAACATTGTGGGCGTTGGCCATGGCCCTGGATGTGCCGGTAAGCCGGTTAATCTCCCAACCCCGTCAGCACGTTCAGGTGATCCGCGCCAATGAAGGGGTTACTACCGTTTCTGAACACGCCAATTATGCCGCCACGCTGTTGGCAACCTGCCCGCCGGGGGCACAAAGAGATATTTACCGCCTGCGTGTACAGCCGGGGGAGTCGCGCATTTCACGGCCGCATATGCCGGGTACCATTGAACATGTGATTATCAGCAGTGGCAGAGCGCGAATTGGGCCGACAGAACAGCCAGTGGAGCTGGGCGCGGGGGACTACATCCGTTATTCCGCCGATCGAGAGCACATCTTTGAAGCCCTGGAAGCGGATACCACGGCGGTCATGCTGATAGAACAAGGCTAGTCGTGGGGGCATTGAGGCAATAACGCATCAGTGCGCTCCTGGGTTTGTTGCACCTGAATCATTGTCATAGTGTTGTGCTAGCGTTTTATGGATGCGGTGCTTTACGGCCGGTTACTCTTTGTCAAAGGAATGAAAATGAAAATAGCGATCCCTTCAATACTGCTACTCACCAGTTTGACGGCGGTACATCCTGTCACGTTGCTGGCCGCCGACGCGGCCTTACCCGCAGGGCAAGAGGCGGCAGTCAGCAATGACTTCAGCTTTGTTCGTTACCGCGCTGACTATCAGGTTCTTGCCAATGCCCATAGCGTGAAGACCGAAAGTTATGAAGTCCTGCTCAAAACCAAGGCTGCGGTCGAGAAATTCAGCCAGATTCGATTGGGTTACAGTGAAAAAATGGAAACGCTGGAGGTGGTTTCTGCCTATACACTGACGGCTGACGGTCAACGCCATGATGTTGCCCCCGACCGAATTTATACCCAGGAAAGCTACTCCAGCGCGTCAGCGGCCGTGTATGCCGATCGTAAAGTGAAGGTGATCGTCTTCCCCAACCTGGCACCGGGTTCTCGTATCCTCTATCAGCTGCGCCAAACCCAAAATGTGCCTTACTTCCCGGATTATTTTGGCCTGTGGGAAACCTTTAGCGTATTCGATCAATTTGATGATGCCGAGGTCAATTTGCAGGCACCGGCAGATTTGCCCATGCATATTTATACCCGGGATGTGGAAGGCAGTGATAAACCGCAGATCCGTGATGGGCAGGCTTACTGGCGTTGGCATTACCAACGACGCGTACCGCTGAAGACGCAGAATTGGGCGGCGGACCGCTGGACTTTCAGCCCAACCATTATGGCCAGTACCTACCGTGAATGGCCACAGTTGGCAAAAGCCTATCAGTTGAAGGCCAGTGAAGCGGCCAAGGTGACGCCGGCAGTGCAGGCAATGGCAGATCACATCACAGCCGGCATTGACGATCGTCGTGAACAGGCCGCGGCGATGTATCGCTGGGTGGCACAGAATATCCGTTATGTTGCTGTGTACCTGGGTAACGGCGGGCTGGAGCCTAATTCTGCACAAAGTATTCTCGACAACCATTATGGCGATTGTAAGGATCATGTGGTGCTGTTAGAGGCGTTGTTGGCGGCCAAGGGGATAGAGAGTTCGCCCGTGTTGATTGGCATGATGAAAGGGCCGATCCTGCCTGAAGTGCCGCTGCTGGGCCGCTTTAACCATGCCATCACTTACGTGCCCGAATTTGACCTGTATCTGGATTCCACCAGTCCTTGGGCGCGCTTCGGTCAACTGCCGGAGGGCGACCTGGGCGTTCCGGTGTTATTGACGCGTGACGCGACATTGGCACATACCCCGAACAATGACGCACAACGGACGGAAAGCCCACTCAACGTGGATGTGGTATTCGATAAGTCGGGCACGATGCGTGGGCAAACCGAACGAAAATTGAGTGAAGTTGATGAGATTAACCTGCGGGGTTATTTCTCGAAAATCAACCCGCATAATCGGACGCGAACCGAGGAGTCCATCATGTCTTCTTCCGGCATCGACGGACGTGGGCAGGTAGCGATGAGCGGCGATCCGCTGGATCTTAACAAGCCGTTTGGTTACAGCTTCCGTTTCAAGGCCGATGACTATGTCGATTTTGGCGTAGTGGGTGGGATGACAGTGCCCAATCCGCCGGGCGGCAAGTCTTTCCGCACACTGTATACGACCACGGCCGCGTTGACGAACGAAACGCCATTCTATTGCAATGCGCAACGCTTTGATGAAACCTATCGTCTGCAATTGCCTGCGAATGTTCCCATTATTGCTATTCCAAAGGATCAGCAATTCCGTAATACCGCGGGTAACTATCAGGTTAAATGGCAGCGAGAGGGGCAACAGGTCACCGTCAATCACACATTACAGCTGAATGCCATTCACGGTGAGGCTACCCTTTGTCAGGCGCAGGATTATCCGGCGTTCCGTGAATTATTCCAGCAGGTGCGCCGTGGTTTCCGCGGGCAGGTGGTTTACGGTGAGTTGGCGAAGGGTGCAGTGGATAAAACCGGCGGGTAATTAACCCGCAAGCTGAAACGCAATGATGGCCGACCCACGATGCGACCTGTTGGTCGGCCATGTTAGATTACTTTTCTACCACCCGTCCCATGCCGCGGCCTCGGGGATCAGAGGCCGTTTCCGGTGTGTTTCCGTTAACGCGTATTACCTGAATATCCCCCATATACCAGCCTTGATCCTCCAATTTATAGCCCATCGCGTTCAGCTGTTCGGCCACGTTGCCCGTCAGTGGGGCAAAACCGTCGTAGAAAATGGTGTCTTTCGGCAACAGTTGATGATGAACGCGCTGCGCAGCCACCGCTTTTTCTAACGGCAATTGGTAATCGTAGATATTGTTTATTACCTGGAAAATCGAGGTGAAGATGCGTGAGCCACCCGGCGTCCCAATGACCAGACTCACGTCGCCGTCACGTGTGATGATGGTTGGGCTCATGGAAGAAAGCATGCGTTTGCCTGGCTCAATGGCGTTGGCGTCACTGCCGACAACGCCGAAGGCGTTGGCCACCCCAGGCTTGGCGCTGAAATCGTCCATTTCGTCATTCAGCAGGAAGCCGGCACCTTTCACCACCACGCCGCTGCCGAAGTCCCAGTTCAGCGTGTAGGTGTTGCTGACCGCATTACCCTGAGAATCTACAATCGAAAAATGGGTGGTCTGATGGGGTTCAAGCCCTGGGCGCACCTTCTCGGTCGGGGAGATCGCGACGGGATTGATCTCCGCCGCCCGTTTTTGCAGGTAGCCCGGGGCGACCAACTTGTCGACGGGCACATGCGTGAAGTCGGGATCGCCGAGATAGTCTGCGCGATCGGCAAAGACACGCTTCTCAATTTCCGACAGCAGGTGAATGTAACGTGCGGAATTCAGCGCGACACCTTTGAAATCAGCGGCACGGTCCTCTTTTATCCCCAATAATTGTGCCAGCGCGATCCCCCCGGAACTGGGGAGCGGAGCGGTATAGATGATGTTACCACGCCAGGCGATTTGCATCGGATCGCGCCATTTCACCCGGTAGTCCGTCAGGTCAGACTGTGTAATAAGGCCGCCATCACGCTGCATCTGCGCCACCAGCAGTTTGGCTGTTTCACCTTGATAGAAGTCTTCAGCCCCTTTATTGGCGATGCGCTCCAGCGTTTTGGCCAGCTCAGGTTGTTTAAACACGACACCGGGCTTCATGTTGCCAAAGTAATCACCAAAGTTGGTTTGACCGGCAAACAGCTTATTGGCGTCTTCACGGTACTGATATTGCTGTTCGGCCACCTTAAACCCTTGCTGCGCGTAGCCGATAGCAGGGGTCAGTAACTCTGCCCACGGCAGTTTGCCAAAGCGTTTATGTGCCTCCCACAGGCCTAACACCGTGCCGGGCACCCCGGCTGCCTTGGTGCCCACCAGGCTAAGGTTTTCAATGACGTCACCGTTTTTATTCAGGTACATGGTCTTGGTTGCCGCTTTTGGCGCAATTTCCCGGTAATCGAGGAAATAGGGTTTACCGTCGACGTACAGCGTCATAAAGCCGCCGCCGCCAATATTACCGGCTTCAGGGTAAGTCACTGCGAGAGTAAAGGCGGTGGCTACTGCAGCATCTACGGCATTGCCACCCGCCTGCAAAATTTGTGCAGCCACTTTTGCACCGTATTGATCCGGTGCTGCCACGGCACCGGCGCTCAGATTCGCGGCCAATACCCCGGGGCTGAAGGTGGCAAGCGCCACGCTAAGTGCTAATGTTTTCAAGATGACAGAATGCATAGCGGTTCCTTTTCGAATTGAACGATGACAGGTGAATTCAATCTCAACAATCACTTAGCGCCATTGTGTTTGCGTGTTTGGGCGCTTGATTGAAAGTAGCACTGCACAAACTGGCGTGCTGTATTCACCGTCTGGAACCGTGAGCTAAAACGTTAAACTGCGGAAGGCAATTGGGTTAGCAGCCACTCACAAAAATGTTGGGTAAACGGGTTGTTTTCACTGTCGCGGTGAATAAGCCATGCCCAATTGGGGCCGCGCACCTTTTGCTCCGTCAACGGCATCAGCAGCCCTCTGTCGTGCGCGTGCTGTGCCAGGAGTTGGCTGACCAACGCGACGCCAAGGCCGTCGCAGGCGGCATCCAGCAACAGCCCTGGGTCTGAGAAATTCAGCCCATGGCTGCTTTGCCCGATGTTGACGCCGCCCTGAATGGCCCAATGGCTCCAGTCCATTTCGCGTTCGCCGTGCAAAGTGGTGCGCTCTGCGGCTACGACGTTCAGCACGTCAGGGTGGCATGCCGGATAGAGCCGATCCTGAAGCAATATTTTGAAGCTGCATTCCGCCTGGGCACTGAGATCGTCGCGGATCGCCAGATCGACGGTTTCTGTCGCCATATCCGGCGGGTCAAAGGTCGTAAATAGCCAGAGATCGATATCGGGATGCAGGCGATTGAAACTCTTCAGGTGCGGTACCAACCAGTGGCGGGCAAACGCCGGGGTTGTGTTGACGATCAGCTGATTGGGTTTACGGTACTGATCCAAACGACGGATACCGATGGCCAGTTGCTGAAGCATCACCTGCGCGGTGCTATAGAGATCGTGACCGGCGTCGGTAAGGCTGACGCTGCGGCCGCTGCGAAAGAACAGAGGTTGTTCAAGAAAGGCCTCCAGGCTGCGTATCTGTTGGCTGATAGCAGACTGGGTGAGGTGCAGTTCATCTGCGGCCTGGTGGAAGCTGCCTAGCCGGGCGGCGGCTTCAAACCCGCGTAGTGCGTTCATGGGGGGCCAGTGTTTTAACATTATCGATAAGCCTATCTAATCAGGTGTCTGCTAAATGTATCGTTTGTTCCGGCCGTATTGGAAGCCTTAACATGTACTACATCGAAATCACGCCGTTTTCAACTGAACAGAATATCTTATTTTAATGACGGCAATACAGGAGCAAACCATGTCAACGCGTCGCGAATTTATTAAGCAGGCATCCCTGATTGCCGGCATGAGCCTAACGGCCTCTATGGGGCTGTCGCTACCCGCCCATGCTGCGCAGGCTATACCTGGAGAGGGCTGGCGTATGCCTGATGAAGGAGAGGTGCAGCAGCGCGCGTTTATCTCCTTCGGTGCGCAGCGGGCAATTTGGGCCGACTACACGTCGGGCGTACAGGATGCTTTAGGGCGAGTTGCCTGTGCCATCGCGCAATATCAGCCGTTAACGGTATTTTGCCGGGAGAAAGAACGGCAACTGGCAGAAGAGAAATGCGGTACCCACAATGTGACCTTCATTATCACTGAGCTTGATGATATTTGGATGCGCGACATTGGCGCCAACTTTGTGGTTAACAATCAAGGCAAGCTGGGGGCCGTGGACTTTAACTTTAACGGTTGGGGCAACAAACAGCAGCATACTTATGATTCGCGCCTGGCGGCGTTTGAAGCGAAACATTACGGCGTCGCCAATATACGGCGTAGCGGACTGGTGGGAGAAGGCGGCGGCATTGAGGTGGATGGCCATGGCACCGGGATCATGACCGAAAGCAGTTGGGTCAATGCTAACCGCAACCCTGGCTGGAGCCGTGACCGGGTTGAGCAAGAGTTAAAAGAGATGCTCGGCCTGCGCAAAATTATCTGGCTGCCGGGAATTAAAGGTAAGGATATTACGGATGCCCACGTCGATTTTTATGCCCGCTTTGCCAGCCCAGGGGTGGTGGTGGCTAATTTAGATACCGATCCTGACTCTTACGATCACAAGGTGACGCAGGCCCATTTGGCTATCCTCAAACAAGCAACCGATGCCGATGGTCGCAAGTTAAAGGTGCATACGATGTCGCCCCCGATGGATCCACGCCGCAGCCGTTTCAGCAAGGGCAATCCGGATTTTGCTGCGGGATATATCAATTATTTTGTGATCAACGGTGCGGTTATCGCCCCGGAGTTTGGCGACGCTGAGGCGGATGCCGCCGCGTTGAATTTGTTAACAGAGCTTTACCCCGATCGTGACGTGGTGCAGCTGAATATTGACGCCATTGCCGCTGGCGGTGGGGGGATTCACTGCGTGACCAACCAACTGCCGGCAGTGTAAACGGCACATCGTCAAGCAGGGTCATTTTTGGCCCTGCGGTTATTATGCCGATGGTGCGTAAACGTATTTTTCACGCCTGTTAGCCAAAGGGTAACTTATTGATAATCCTTTAGCTTCAGAACATACTTTTTCCAGAAGTGGCTTGAAAGGAATGCGTAAAGCAGGGTGACAATGATTGAAGCAAGGCAGGCTTTAGCCAGGGAAAGGGGGAAATCAAACTCGCCAATATGCGTTATCAAATAAATGGCAAAAGCGACAGCAGCGACCAGTGCCAATCTCTTACGCCTTTCCTGTGTCATCGTTAATCCCTTCAATCTTAAAGCGGTGATGTGACACTCTCTCATCTGTAGGCTTTACCGCACAATCATTAATTCCAGTTTTTCAAGCGTGCTCATCTTTAGCGCTGTGGCCCCAGCCCTTGAGTCAGCAGCGTAATGGCGTGACGGGCGATAACATCGGCGTTCAACGGATTATCATCGTCATTACGGTGCCATTTTGGCGCGGTGGCTAAGGGCAACAGCGTCATGCCAAACAGGGTAATAAACATCAGCGACGGCTCCAGGCCTGCATTGAGCTTGCCCTCTGCTTGCCAGCGAATGATCGATTGCAGCGCTGTTTTGCGTTGCGTATCCCCAAATCGCTCGTTCATGCGTTGTTTCAAAATGCCGTTGTCACTCATCACTTCACGTAACCACAGTGGCGCAAACCATGGGTGATCGGTCGAGATGTCGATAAATCGCTGTGCCAGTTGGGTGAAGGCGGCCACGGGATCGTCTGTATTGGCGTCAAACACGCTGCCGGCAGCAAGCCTAACCGGCAGAAAACGCTCGTCTATCAGCACATCCAGCAACTGTTCGCGGTTGTGAAAATAGTAGTGCAGCATGGCAGGGGTTACGCCGGCCTCACGGGCAATGGCATTCAGCGACGTATCGGCAATGCCTTGACGGGCAAACATATTCAGCGCGGTGTCGAGTAAATGCTCGCGTTTTTCTGCGCCATTAGCACTGCCGCTAGGGCGACCGGGGCGCCGTGGTTTTTGAACGTTTTGTGCTGTCATCGCGGTGAGATCCATTGACCGGAGAAAAGAATAGTTCATATATTAATTACTCAATTAATTAATTACAAGCGGGCTCACTTACATGGGTACGGATAACGTAGCAGGCAACGAAGAAAACGGCAGGGTGCATGAACAGGCCCCCTCGATCCGTTTGTTGTTCTCAGCACTGCTGCTGGTCATGTTACTGGCGGCGCTCGATCAGACGATTGTGTCTACTGCGTTGCCGACTATCGTCGGCGAATTCGGTGGTCTGGAGAACCTGTCGTGGGTGGTGACCGCCTATCTGCTGGCGTCGACCATTGTGGTGCCACTGTATGGCAAGTTCGGCGATCTGTTCGGACGCAAGATCGTGTTACAGATAGCCATTGTGGTCTTCTTGCTCGGTTCCGTGCTGTGCGGGTTAGCGCAGAATATGACGGAGCTTATCCTGATGCGTGCGTTGCAAGGGCTGGGTGGGGGTGGTTTGTTGGTCGTGACCATGGCCGTGGTGGGTGATGTGATCCCACCGGCCGATCGTGGGCGCTATCAAGGGTTATTTGGTGGGGTCTTTGGTTTGGCGACGGTGGTTGGGCCGCTGATCGGTGGGGTGTTGGTGCAACATTTCTCTTGGCGTTGGATTTTCTATATCAACCTGCCACTGGGGATCTTCGCACTGTTAGTGATTGGTGCGGTGTTCCAATCCAAGGTTAACCGGGTCAAACATGAGATTGATTTCCTGGGCGCCAGTTATCTCGCGGCAGCGTTGACCTGTATCATCCTGTTTACCAGCCAGGGTGGCACGGTAATGGCCTGGTCTGACGGCCAATTGTGGTGCATTTTGGCGTTTGGTCTGGTGTCGATAGGCGGATTTATCTACGAAGAGCGGCTGGCGAGCGAACCGATCATTCCGTTAGGGCTGTTCCGTAATCGCACCTTTATGTTGTGTGCATTGATAGGCTTTATCGTCGGTATGTCGCTATTTGGGTCGGTGACCTTCCTGCCGTTGTATCTGCAGGTGGTGAAGGATTCCACACCGACCCAGGCGGGGATGCAATTACTGCCGCTCATGGGGGGGATTATGATCAGCTCCATCATCAGCGGACGGTTGATCAGCAAACACGGCAAATACCGCATCTTTCCGATCATCGGCACGCTGTGTGCGTTGGCGGGGATGATACTGCTGGGTACGTTGAAAAACTCGACCCCGGTGCATTTGCTGTATCTCTACATCAGCCTGTTGGGGTTAGGCTTGGGTATGGTGATGCAGGTGATGATCCTCGCGGCACAAAACAGCGTAGAGCCGAAACATATGGGGGTCGCCACGTCCAGTGCTACGCTATTCCGTTCCATCGGGGGGTCTATTGGCGTCGCCGTATTTGGCGCGATTTTTACCAACGTGCTGCACAGCCGTCTGGCCGCTTTGCTGCCTGAAGGCACTGAGTTGCCACGTTCACTGGGGGCAAGTGCCGTGCATCATCTGCCCGCGGCGCTGCAACAGGACTACCTGCAGGCATTCGGTGGTGCGATTCACTCGGTGTACCAAATTGCCGCCGTGGTGATGGCACTGGCATTTGCGTTAACCTGGTTGCTGAAAGATATCCCGCTTCGAAAGAAATAGTTCGCTTGCCAGTGCGTAGCAGGTGCGCACCGGCTCTCTTCATGCTCTGCGATGCAATTTTACTGAATCCTTACGTAACCCTGTCAGACTAAAAACGTCGCTTTCTATATATTGAGAATAAACGTTCTCAATAGGATAGAAAGTCGATGCAAAGGAAAAAGGTTTTTCTTGTCAGCCTGTCGTTGTTACTGGCCGCTTGTGATGGCCAAAGTGGCAGCGCCCCCACAGGCGCCCGTGGCGTACAGGAGGTGGGGGTGGCGACACTGCATGGCCAATCTGTAACGCTGAGCAGCGATCTGACCGGTCGAGTGAACGCCACCATGACGTCGGACGTCCGTCCTCAGGTGGAAGGCATTATCCAGCGTCGCCTCTTTACCGAAGGCGCAGAAGTCAACGCCGGCCAGGTGCTGTATCAAATCGACCCTGCAACCTATCAGGCCAGTTATGATCAAGCGGCCGCACAGGTGAAAAGTGCTCAAGCCACGGTGAACGCCAGTCGCCTGAAAGCACAACGCTATGCTGTTTTGGTCAAAGAGAACGGTGTGTCCAAGCAAGACGCAGATGATGCAATGGCGTCCTACCTGGAGGCCGTTGCCGCGGTGGCACAGTACAAGGCGACGCTGGAAACGGCCAAAATCAATCTTGCCTATACGCAGGTACGCGCGCCTATCTCCGGCCGTATTGGTATTTCGTCGGTGACACCCGGTGCGCTGGTGACTGCCAGCCAAACGGATGCGCTGGCAACCATTCGTGCGCTCGATCCTGTCTATGTCGATCTCACACAGTCCAGCACTCAACTGCTGAAATTACGCAAACAGCAGGCTTCGTTACAACGTGACGATGTCACGCCGGTAACCCTCAATCTCGAAGACGGTACGCCTTATTCTCATGCAGGCAAGCTCGAACTGACAGAAGTGTCGGTAGATGAGTCTACGGGCTCTGTCACGCTGCGTGCCGTGTTCCCCAATCCAGAACACGAATTATTACCCGGCATGTATGTTCACGCCAAAGTCGATAACGGTGTTGATCCCAAGGGGATCCTGGCGCCACAGCAGGGTATAACCCGCAACGCTAAGGGTGAGGCGACTGCGCTGGTGGTTAACGCCCAAAACAAGGTTGAGCAGCGCACCGTCACCACCGAGCGCGTTATTGGCAGCAGTTGGCTGGTCAGTCAGGGGCTTAATGAGGGGGACCGGTTAATCGTCGAGGGCACGAACAAGGTGGCTGTCGGCACGGAGGTCAAGGCGGTTGAGGTGCAAAAACCGGCGGGTACCGCTGTGGCTAACGGCGGGGATCAGTAACCATGGCGCAATTCTTTATTCGCAGGCCCGTGTTTGCCTGGGTGATTGCGATCATCATCATGTTGTGCGGACTGATGTCGATCAACTCGCTGCCCATTTCGCAATACCCTGACGTGTCACCACCGCAGATTTCCATTTCCGCTACGTATCCGGGCGCAGATGCGGAAACCCTGGAAAACAGCGTTACCCAGGTGATTGAACAGCAGCTAACCGGCCTGGATGGGCTGCTGTATTTTTCGGCGACCAGCAGTTCCGACGGTTCAGTGAGCATTAACGTCACCTTCGATCAAGGCACTGACCCCGATATCGCTCAGGTTCAGGTGCAGAACAAGGTACAACAGGCGGAAAGCCGCTTGCCGGCCGAGGTCACCGCCCAAGGGGTGACGGTGAAGAAATCCCAGAGCAGCTTTTTGCTGATCGTCGGCCTGTATGACGAGACGGACAAGGCCAGCATGGCGGATATTTCTGACTATCTGGTGAGTAACATTCAGGATCCCTTGTCACGTATCGACGGCGTCGGCGACGTGCAGGTGTTCGGTTCAGAATACGCGATGCGCATTTGGCTAAACCCAACCAAGCTGGCGTCCTATTCACTGATGCCATCCGATGTAGAAACGGCTATTGAAGCGCAAAACACCCAGGTTTCCGCCGGTAAGATCGGCGATTTACCCTCGGGTGCCGATCAGCAACTGACCGCCACCGTGAAGGCGCAATCACGCCTGCAAACGCCGGAGCAGTTCCGCAATATCATCTTGAAAAGTGACAGCAGCGGGGCGCTGGTGCGTCTGGGCGACGTAGCGCGGGTTGAGCTGGGTAACGAGGATTACTCTTCCAGCGCTCGGTTGAATGGCCACCCGGCATCCGGCATTGCGGTTAAATTGGCTGCCGGGGCCAACGCGCTTAACACCGCCAAATTGGTGAAGGCAAAGGTGGCGGAATACCAAACGTCCATGCCGAATGGCTACAGGGTCGCCTATCCGAAAGACAGCACCGACTTTATCAACATTTCGATCGAAGAAGTGGTGAAAACGCTGTTCGAGGCGGTGGTGCTGGTCGTGATCGTGATGTTTGTATTCTTGCAGAATTTACGCACTACGCTGATCCCCACCATTACCGTGCCAGTGGTATTGCTGGGGACCTTTGGTGTGCTCGCCGCTTTCGGGTATTCGATCAACACGCTGACGCTGTTTGGCATGGTGTTGGCGATCGGCCTGTTGGTCGATGACGCCATCGTGGTGGTGGAGAACGTCGAACGTGTGATGCGGGAAGAAAAACTGCCGCCGCGTGAGGCGACGGAAAAATCGATGTCGGAAATCACTGGCGCACTGGTGGGTATTGCCATGGTGCTGTCAGCGGTATTCCTGCCGATGGCGTTCTTTGGTGGTTCGACCGGGGTGATCTATCGCCAGTTCTCCGTCACCATTGTGGCTTCTATGGTGCTGTCGGTGATCCTGGCATTGACGCTGGCACCGGCCCTCTGTGCAACCTTGCTGAAACCCACCCATGAGGATTTGACCAACAAAGGCCTGCTTGGCAAGTTCAACCGCGGCTATAACCGTCTGCAAGCGAAGTACGCCGACAAGGTGGGCCGGGTGATCCACAGCCCAATGCGGTATCTGCTGCTGTACGGCCTGCTGTTGATTGCCGCCGCAGTGATGTATATGCGATTGCCGACCGGCTTTTTGCCCAACGAAGATCAGGGCGTGGTGATGGTGCAGTATACCTTGCCGGCTGGGGCAACAAATGCCCGTACATCCGCGGTCAGCGACGTGGTGAAGGATTATTTCCTGAACGATGAGAAGGCCAATGTCAGTACTATTTTCACCATTAATGGTTTTGGGTTCAGCGGCAGCGGGCAAAATGCCGGTATGGCTTTTGTCAGCCTGAAAGACTGGAGCCAACGCACCGGCGCTGCGAATACCGCCGACGCGATAGCCAAACGTGCAATGGCGCACTTCGCCACGATTCGCGACGCTCAGGTCTTCTCAATGAGTCCACCGGCAATTGACGGCTTTGGGCAGTCTGACGGCTTTACCTTCGAGTTGCAGGCTAAAGGGGCAACTACCCGCGCAGAATTGCAGGGGATGCGCGATCAGATCATCGCCGCCGCGGGGAAAAACCCAAACCTGAGCGCCGTGCGTGCCAATACGTTGCCGGATACGCCGCAATTGCAGGTGGAGATCGACAATGACAAATTGCAGGCGTTGGGCCTTAGCGCCAGCGACGTGAGCAGTACCCTGACCAGCGCGTTCGGCAGCACCTACGTCAACGACTTTATCGATCGCAACCGGGTGAAAAAAGTCTATATGCAAGGGGATGTGGAATACCGCGCCAAACCGGAAGACCTCGATAAATGGTTTGTGCGCGGGACATCCAGTACAAGTACCACCAGCATGACACCGTTTTCGGCCTTTGCCGCCTCCCATTGGATCTACGGACCGGAAAACTTATCACGCTACAACGGCCTGTCGTCCTTTGAAATTACCGGTGAGGGCGCACCGGGCGTCAGTTCTGGCACGGCGATGGATGAAATGGAAGCGCTGGCCGCGAAATTCTCCTCTGCCAGCAGTTTCTCGTGGAGCGGCCTTTCTTACCAGGAACGCCTGACCAGTGGGCAAGCGGCATCGCTGTATGCCATCTCGCTGGTTGTTGTGTTTCTGTGCCTCGCTGCGCTGTATGAGAGTTGGTCCATTCCGTTTGCTGTGATGATGGTGGTACCGATGGGCGTGGTTGGCTCGCTGTTGGCGATCACGCTGCGCGGTCTGGAAAATGACATTTACTTCCAGGTGGCGCTGTTGACCATTATCGGTTTGTCGGCCAAGAACGCGATCCTGATCGTTGAATTTGCCGAAGAGAAATACCAACGGGGTGAAACCTTAATCGCCGCAGCGATAGAAGCCTCCCGCATGCGTTTGCGCCCCATCCTGATGACCTCCCTGGCATTTACCGCCGGTGTCTTGCCGTTGGCGGTTTCCAGCGGTGCAGGGGCCAACAGCCGGATCGCCATTGGCACGGGGATCATTGGCGGCACCCTCACGGCGACGTTGCTGGCTATCTTCTTCGTTCCTTTGTTCTACGTATTGGTGCGACGGATGTTTTCACGCAAAACGACCCACGCCACACCAGTAAAAAATAGTGCGCCACAGGCAGGAGAATAATGTGCTGCAACGTTTAATCATTCTGACACTTCCGCTGTTCCTGGCGGGGTGTCTCTCGCTGGATCCTGACTACCAGCGCCCGCAAGCGCCGGTCCCGGCCAATTTACCGCAGGGGGCGGCTTATACAGCGCCTTCCGGTAAATTGTCATTGAGCTACACGGATATCCCTTGGCGTGACTATGTGGTCGATGCCAAGTTACGGCAGGTGGTGGCGATGGGGCTGAGCAGCAGCCGCGACCTGCGTGAAGCCATTGCCAATATCGAATCGGCGCGGGCGCTGTACGGCGAACAACGTTCCGATTTGTTCCCAACCGTTAATGCCGGTGTGGACGGCAGCCGTGGTCGTGCGCTGACCGGCAACGGTAATGCGACAGCGATAAGCCAGAGCTATGAAGCGACGGCAGGCACCAGTGCATTTGAACTGGATTTATTCGGCAAAAATCGCAGCCTGTCACGTTCCACCTTTGAAACCTATCTGGCGGAGTCAGAAGCCGCGAAAAGTACCCGGCTGACGTTGATCGCCGATATTGTCACTGACTGGGTGAATGTTGCGGCTGCGCGCAGTAACCTCACCGTCGCTAAGAGCACCATGGAAAGCGCCAGCGCATCCTTGGCGGTGACGCGCAAAAACCAACAAAACGGCATTCTGTCGATGGTCGACGTCGCTTCGGCGGACACGGTGTATCAGCAGGCACGATCGGACGTGGCCAGTTACACCACCAGTGCCGCCCAGGCAAAAAATGCCCTGGACCTGGTCGTGGGGCAAAGCGTGCCAGAAAACCTGCTGCCAACGGGGATTGAAGCGCTGTCAAACATCATGAAAGAGGTACCGGCCAGTGTGTCATCGCAGGTGTTGCTGAACCGGCCTGACGTATTGGAGGCCGAGCATAATCTGAAGGCTGCGAATGCCAATATCGGCTCTGCCCGCGCGGCGTTCTTCCCGTCGATCAGCTTGACCGCCAGCGGTGGCGTGGGCAGCGGGGAGTTGTCATCACTGTTTAGTAAGGGCGTCGGCGTTTGGTCCTTTGCGCCGAGCATCAGTTTGCCGATCTTCACCGGGGGCTATAACACGGCGCAGTTGAACTACACCAAAGCGCAGAAAGACCTGTATGTCGCTACCTATGAAAAAGCGGTACAGACGGCCTTCCAGGAAACGGCCGATGCGTTAGCACGTAAAGGGACTATTCAGGAACAGTTGGCGGCGCAAACGGGCTATGTGGCGGCGTCGCAAGAGTATTACCGCCTTGCGGAGCTGCGTTATCGACATGGTGTGGATACGTATCTCACGATGCTGGATGCGCAACGGACATTGTATACCGCCCGTCAGTCGTTGATTACAGCACGGCAAACCGAGTACCAGAACCTGATTACGCTGTATAAGGTGTTGGGGGGCGGTATTACGGCAGAGAAACACAGTGACGCTGTCATTGCCAATAATGCCTCGCTAACCCAATAAACTTTGTCGACAGCAGTAACGCTATTACGCAGGGTGGAGTGACGCCGCTCTGCGTATTTTTATACCCATTCTGTGGTGAAAGTGTAAAGAAAAGGAAAATAACCTCGTTGAAAAGAACTCGTCACAATCAACAGAGTCTGAATGGTATTGCATCATTCGCGCAGCCAAATACATTGAGGTTGAAATGGAAAGTGATATTCAGCAACAGGTGATCTCGGTAATTGAGCGGTATAATCCATCCGGCCTCCTTAAAAGGGGGGTAGCCATTACTCTGAATACGGAAATAAACAAAGAGCTAAACCTGTCGTTACCGGTATCGGAGACCTTGATGCGCGGCTACTTCGACGCTTTTCTCATCGACAGCAGCAATTACAGCCATGAGTTATATTTCAGGCCAGCATCAAAATCAGCCCTGTTATTTTCTTCATCAACGCGTCGCAGTCATCACTGGGATCTTGAAATAGAACGGATCCGGCCGTTGTATGTTTATATGCTGGTGCGATCGGCCCGGGCCAAGCGCTGGCTTTATGATATCCATTTTCTGATTGAGCAATTAAAGTAATGTGGCGCTGAAGTAAGTATAAAAAGAGTAAGAACATGAATGTTCATTTAATAATGATAATTCTGATGACATTAAAAGGCCCACATTCGGCACGCTACCGAACGTGGGCCCATGAACCGCGTCATGCAAACTGTCCAACATAACGGGGTTGAGGGAATTAACATGAGACCCGAAACCCATGGGCAGACGCACAATAAGCTCATTTAAAGGCAGACTTCCCTGCAAATCTTGCCGATGAGCCTAACTCATCCTCAATTCTCATGAGTTGATTGTATTTTTCAATACGCTCCCCCCGGCATGGCGCACCCGTTTTTAGATGGCCGGCGCGCATTGCTACTGTCATATCAGCGATAAAACTGTCCACTGTTTCACCACTGCGGTGTGAGATAAAAGCCCCCCAATTATTGTCATGACAAAGCTGAACTGCGTCAAAGGTTTCACTGAGGGATCCAATCTGGTTAAGTTTAATTAATGCGGCATTGGCGAGGTTTTCGTCAATACCGCGCTGAATATACTTCACGTTGGTCACGAATATGTCGTCACCTACCAGTTCTACCTGGTCTCCCAATGTATCGTGGAGAATTTTCCATCCTGTCCAATCATCCTCAGCGAGGCCATCTTCAATCAAAACAATCGGGAAGTTTTTAACCAATGTCTGGTAATAGTTCGTCATCTCCTGCGAAGTAAGCTCGGTATTCTCTGTGTGCAAGTGATATTTGCCGTTACGATAAAACTCGCTAGAGGCAGGATCCATACAAATGACAATATCTTCGCCTGGGCGATAACCCGCTTGCTCAATCGCCAGAACAATCAATTCCAGGGGCTCACGATTAGAAGAAACGGCAGGTGCAAAGCCACCTTCATCTCCCACACCTGTCGACAGCCCCTTTTCAAGAAGGACTTGGCGGAGTGAATGATAGACTTCGCTACCCCAGCGCATGGCCTCCCTGAATGTCGGTGCTCCGTAAGGCGCAATCATGTACTCCTGAAAATCAGCACCTTGTCCACGGGCATGAACCCCCCCGTTGATGATATTCATGCACGGCACAGGGAGGAGATTTGCCCCAATACCGCCAAGATAGCGGTACAAAGGCGTATGGCATAACTGCGCGGCGAGTCGTGCTACCGCCAATGACACGCCCAAAATAGCATTTGCACCCAGATGTTCCTTGTTATCCGTTCCATCCAGAGCAATCATAATGTCATCTATGCCACGCTGATCGCGTACATCATGCCCTTTAAGGCTGTCATTAATCTTGGTGTTAATAGTTTCGACTGCGTTGAGGACGCCTTTTCCTCCAAAGCGAGTTTTATCATTATCGCGCCGCTCGATGGCCTCACGGGAACCCGTACTGGCTCCGGAAGGTACAGAGGCTCTTGCAAAGGTGCCGCAGGGGGTAATGACATCGACTTCAACGGTCGGGTTACCTCGGGAGTCCAGAATTTCTCGGGCAACAATCTTCTCAATAATAAAGCTCATATAAACCTCGTATATCAGTGAGTAGAAATATGTTTAATCAACACATCGACGGTCAGGCGGTTAATAAACGCAATGGAATGTGATGAGAACATCCCAAACAGCCTGTTTTTATGGCCCAGAATGACCAGATCAACACCTGTGTCAGTGATGCAGATATCGACGTCTTGGAATCGATCGATCGTGACAATTTCTTTTACATCAACAGGGAAGCCGGCTGATACCACTAGCCTGCTTAACATGGCTTTTGCCGCGATAACGTTGGCAGACTGGCGGTCTTTTGTTAAAGAATCAGAGGCAATATCGAGTTCACGGTAATCCGAAGTGAGGTGTCCAAGGGTGATAGCCGTTCCTTGTTCCTGAAGACGGTGAGCAACACTTTGGAGTAGACGTTGTCCGTCAGACTCATCGCTGATCAATAAGAGAGCATGTTTATACATTGGCATTGACTACCTCGATAACCTTGATATAGCCCTCGTCAGCCAGGGGAGGATGTCTTTTTTCCTACTGATAACCCCCGGCAAGGACAAACAGGTGAAGTTGAGTGCATTATTTTCTGAGAAATATAACGTTGAGTTTTTTTGAAAAATATCCGTGAAAGCCATTATTGCTATATCGACATCGCCGGAATGACCTTCCTTCTCAAGCGCGGCAATAAGGTCTGGAAGAAGGGTTTCTACTTCAGACATGGCTGCGATTTCAATTTGTGAAAGTAACACCGACAGGCCGTCAATTTGGTAGCGTTTGGCATCTCTCATGAGAAGAGTATGGGGATTTTTCCCTTGGATATCGGTTTTAGCGGCCAGCAAGCCCTTAACAAAGGCGTCATAGTTAAGCTTGCTGATGGGGATTAAAGCCTCTATGGCGGCAATATCATGGAGGGTAGTGGTCGGTGAACTGAGGGCGACAGTATCACTCAAAATGGCTCCTAGCATCAGGGTCGCCTGAGCTTTGGATATAGGCAGTTGGCTCTCACGGGCAAGGATTTGCCAGATGATTGTGGCACTGCATCCGACAGACCGTATCCAAACGTCGGGAGGATTTTGCGTCATGACAGTGCCTAGCCGGTGGTGGTCAATGATGCCGATAATATTACTGAGAGCTAAAGAAAGGGGGCCTTGTTCCGCATCGGTAAAGTCGACCAGCCAGACCGGTTTACCATTCAGATCTTCGATCAATAGTGGAGGGGGCTCAACACCGGCTTGCTGCAGAATGAACGCAGTTTCAGCGGTGATTTCACCGAGTCGGAATGCAGTTGCGGCCTTCCCAAGCATGTTTAGCCAGTCCGCGGTCACAAGAGTGCTACAGATACTGTCACTGTCGGGATTTTGATGGCCAAAGACGTAGATCATCTTGCCGTCTCCTCTGAGGTATCAGAAGAGAAACGAATGAAGAAGAAAACGCTAATTTTTTTCATAACGGTACCTGACATACGTGCCTAAGGATAAAAGCAAAAATGTATATCAGGCGTCATCATCCGAACTGGACAGTCCGGCGGTTGGGAAAGGTGGAACACCATCACCTTGGCAAAAAGCATAGGTGAAAATCACAATGTGTGCAACAAAAGTTCAGTCTGCTATTCCCTTTTCAAAATCGTCGGAGCAGGTAGAAAATTTTTTCAAGCGCCCCCCGGAGCATGGCGTGTAGGTGCTTTATTCTGACTGAGAAGCAGGGCGACGGGGAAGCCTGTGATGGCCCTGATGTCGCCCCTGTCTTGATGACTCTCGGTATTTACCCCAACCGCAAGCAATCCTTGCCAGGGTACTGTAAGAGTGCGGTAACGCTAACCGATAAAAGACCGATAGGCGTATATGTGACGTTGTAACTCTATTGTTGCAATATTTCCGCGAATTTTGCCAACCATTGCGGATGTGCAGGCCATGCCGGGGCCGTGACCAGATTACCGTCGACGTGGGCTTGATCGATTCCGATATCCGCATAGTGACCGCCGGCCAACTGCACTTCTGGGGCACAGGCCGGGTAGGCACTACAGGTTCTCCCTTTTAAAACGCCGGCAGCGGCCAACAGCTGGGGGCCGTGGCAAACGGCGGCGATCGGTTTACGTGCCGCATCAAAGGCCTGTACCAGTTTGATAACCTGCGGATTCAAGCGCAGATACTCAGGGGCTCTGCCGCCGGGGATCAACAAGGCGTCATAGTTTTCTTCTTTCGCGGTTGAAAAGTCTGCATTCAAAGTAAAGCGATGGCCGGGTTTTTCACTGTAGGTTTGCGCACCGTCAAAATCATGGATCGCCGTCATGATGTAGTCGCCTTTAACTTTGTCGGGGCAAACCGCATCAACCTGGTGACCAATCATCTGTAATGCCTGAAACGGCACCATAGTTTCATAATCTTCGGCATAGTCGCCGACCAGCATCAGGATCTTTTTCTTACTCATGAGGACGTTCTCCGGAGGGGGAAAGGATCCCTAACATATAGCTTATGCGGGCAGGGAGCGCGAACCAGAATCAAGGCAGTGGCTTGCCTTCTCTGCGGTATCGCGTCGATACGCCTGGAAACGGCCTGCGGTGATAGGTATTATTTTACTCGCATCATGAAAGCAACTTAACAGGTATTGATTAAGGGCTTTTTGATGAAAAATTTCTTTCAATAAGATAAATAAATTAAATCTAACAACATAATCATGTTGTTAGTCTTGTTATTTTTAATGCAGGATATTTATATCAGTCAGGTTACTTGCATATACCTACTGGTATCCTATATTAAAATTTCTGCTGGAAATAGGTTTGTGGCGTGTTAATTTTTCTCGCGGAAAATTCGTGTCGAAAACAAAGCACAGCCATTACAATGCATTATTATTAACCTGCTAACAATGTATATTACTTGCATGTATTAGCGGGTGTGCGTATGCCGAGCCATATTTATCGATACGTAACGGGTTCATAAACCAACTCGTGGGAATATATTGCCAATTTTTCTGAGCAATAATTCCGTGCTTAATAACAGTAATGATACTTGCTTGTTTGTTCGCGCTTGCGGGTATTCAGTGTGGATTTTTTAGGTAATTTAAAACTCAGGAGTTTTATTGCGCAGCTAAATATAACTTAACGATATCTTTGCTTACTCAGTAGGCAACGAGGAGGCGTTTTATCATGAGTGCAAATCAATCTAATTTATCAGACTCTCACTATGGTTATGACTTTGTCGTAGCCACTTCTCAGGCCAGTATTAATGGAACGATGAAAGAATATTTATACAATTCCGTCTTCCCCACGGTAAAGATGTATTGGAATCAAGACGATCAAGGCCAGCCGGTAGCTATATCCCGAGATGAACTCTTGCAGCAAACTCAGGGAACCGATCCGCTAACCGTGCCAAGTTGGAGTCAGGGAGACCCCATGACACCTGAAATAGAAAATATTAATAACAGCAATTTCTATTTTGCCTTTGAGGCTGCTATAGGTATTCCTGCCGACATAGAGCCTAATGCAATTCCTGATATCGTTACGCTGCAACCCACTAGCCAATCAGTCATTTTCAATCTTATTTGCGCGCAGTTTACGGTCGTGACCTGCAACTTTGGCAGGCATGGCCTGACCAGTTTTTTCAGTGCCACACAACCTACCAATTCGCCCTGGCTTTTTACCTCTCTCGTTTCATTAAAACAAATTATGGATAATGCCGATCTGCCGCCGGACGTTCAGGAACAGCTTAACAATCTGGGACCGGATGCTTTCAGCGTACAGCAACTGTTTTTTGATTTAGATAACGCAGCGCTGGAGTCAACGCCAACGATCAGTGGTGTTACGCCAGGCACACCGGCCTACACGGTATTATCCGAAGTGTTTTTAGGGGCTTATTTCACGGCAATGAAAGCCAATGCCCAACCTGTGTTGAATTACTCTATCGTACAGAACACGCCCGACAACAATCCGTCGACCCTAAAGTTGACTAAAATGGAACTTGAGGTCAGCCCCTATACACCGAGCAGTACCAGCACTAATGATTTAAATACGCTTAATTATCTGTGTGAAGTCAATGGAAACAGCCTTCCACCGGCGGTACCTTTCTCCTGGAATTGGGTCGAACCTGCCGAAGAGTCCAGTTTTGACGGTGTTATTGCCATAAACAGGAATACCTTCGCAAATTATTTTAAAAGTCAGCTATCCAATTACGTATCAGCAAACTGTTATAAGGCCTGGGTGAGAGTCTGGCTTTCCGGTTTTCTTGATACGACGATCAATTACAGTTGGTCCATGACCCCTTATCAAATGCCGACCGTCGATATTCCGGCGACGGGGAGTACTATTTTAACCTATTCCTACAGCTCTTCCGACAATGATGACGCAGGGCTTGGCGGCGACATGGGCGAGATGACATTGGGTACGACATACAATGCTACCGTTACCTTTACCGGCAATACCATTGTCGTTGAGCAGAAATTTGTCGTGTCGGTCTATATTCGATCCCTGCAGTCCTCGGAAAGCTGGAAGGCAATAAACAAGACAATTACAGATACCTATACATTGGCTATCGACCAAGAAGGGCATTTATCAGCCAGTCTGATTTCAGTACCTGTCGACAATTCCGATGCTACACCGAGCACCAACTGGTTTATTGAACTCTTTACCGGTCTTAATGATCTGGTTAGTGATGTTGCCGACTGGGCCGGCAGTTTTTCTCAGACCGGATTCCACAGTATGCCGTTAAACGTTGCCCAGCGTTTCGTTTTCCCTGGAGGCAAAACATTTACCTTCAAAGACGTAGATTTTTCTAACAATCAGGACCTGGTTTCACATATTTCGTATGTTCAACCAGGACTGACAGCCAAGTCGATTAAGCCGGCTAAATTCTGAGAAGGTAAATAATATGACTACGCCAAAAGTAGAAGTCTCGGTAGAGTTGATGAAAAATTACAAACAGACGTTACTGATGTCGCCGGAGAAGCAGTTTGAAGCTCTCCAAACCCGCAGTGGCAACTCGCTTTTGTTTTCAGTGGGTTCGGACGGCGCGTTTTACGCAACCGAAGAGACGATAAAACACGATACCGGTTGGGAAAAAAACAACATCAGCGCCGGGCAGATTGCGCAGAGTTTTCCCGGGCAGAGTAACATTGTTTGTAAAATGTTCGATGCGGGGCAAAGTGTGGTTGATGGCACCGTTGGCCTGGCGATGGTGCTTAATGACGGCGTAAACGATCATTTGTTTCTGAGCCTGGGCAATTCCAACGCCGATACCGATTGGTTAAAAAAACCGGTGTGGGTTCAGTATCCGTTTGATAACCCGGCAAAGAACATCACTATTGCCGGCGTTTTTCTGAGCGAGACCCTTAACAACAAACAATATATCGTTGTCGATATATTAAGGGATCCCAGCAGCGCTGAGCATCTGATTTCCCGCTATTACATCAACACCTTGGGTACGCCCGCCTGGATGCCGCACGATGTGTCGATAGATTTGGAGGCCGGCAGCTACAGTAGCTGTTTGGGCCGCCAGTATTTGTCCGGTAGCCCTCACCAACCGACCATCGATGGGTTGTATACTGCCGGACAGGTCGACGGTAACCCGCAGTTGATTTTCCAGCCGCTGTACAATGTGTTCAACCCTGATATACCGGCGCTTTCGGCCCGTTTATCACTCCCCGGCAACCTGATTGCCGACAGCATTGCCTCCTGCCGTAAACCTAATATGTCCAGCGATCTGTATGTTTGCAGCAACGGTGGGCTTTACTGCTTTGCGAGTGATAATCAGACGGATGGCGCCATGGGTGTTTTACTGGCGCAAAGCAACCTATTTAACGGCGTGAGAAAAATGTACGCTGCGCAGTCCAACAATATGTCCGTTGTCTGGGGATTGAATGGCAGCGACGAGATTTTTTACCTTCGCTGCCCACTGGGTCAAGAGCTGGCATCGCCTTCAGCATGGAGCTATCCATTGCCGATCGTCACTGCGGTCGATCAGTTCTCGCCTTATCTGAATCGGGTGGACGACGGCAACACCTTCTTCACGGTAGCGGGCAATCTGTTGAATAAATGGGTGAAATCGACCGACAATACGCTGTGGACGTCACAGAGTATTACGCTGCCTTCGCCGGATATTAAAGATACCCAAAAGTACAGCTCCTATACCACCCGGATCCAGGTCAGCGATGAGAATAACCAACCGCTTGCAGGGGAGAGGGTCTCCATCAGCGCCGGTTCCAGAGTCGGCGTCTATATCAATCATTTGTATTATATTATTGATGCCGCCGGCATTCAGATAAATACCGATGAGTTTGGCAGCATAACCGTCATTGAATGGATAAACGGCCTGACCGGGACCCGATTGAGCGTATTACCCGCCAATGGGCCAGCCACGCTGGTGGACCCGATGGACAAACCGATGCGGAAAATCGCGCAACTTAATAGCGTCGACAGCCTGAAGCAGGCCACCATTACCCATGCTGACGGCTCGTCCAGCCCCTTGATCGGTGCCGGCGTCTCCAATGCGGAACTGCAAAGTGTTGCCGCATCAAATAGTCAGTTAGGCGAGGTTTACGGCACATTGGGCACTGCCGCTTTGCAGAAAACGGCATTGGCGCAACAAATGTCGCCTACATCGTCCACATTGAGCGTCGATGGGATAGATGCCCTGTGGGTCGACATCGGTGATCTTTTCAGTTGGTTGGCGTCGGGAGTGGAAGCCGTTATTCAAATCATTGAGGATGCCGCAAGCAAAACGTGGAACTTCATTGCCAGGATTGCCGGGAAGGTCTACGCGGCGGTACTGGACGCTGCTGAAAAAGTGGTGGAGGCTGCGGTTTGGGTCTTTAACGCCATCAAAACGGCTATTACGGACTTGATCCAGTTCCTGGAGTTCCTGTTCGAATTCAAGGATATCCTTATTACCCATCGCGTGATGAAAAACGTGTTTACCCAATGGGTGAAGCAAAGCGTGAACAGCTTGAGTGGCCTCAAGACGGAAGTGTCTGCGGTTTTTCTCGCGTTGCAAAACGATATCAATAGATGGGCGGATATTCCGGGGTTTAACCAAACGCCGGCTGGCACCAGCGCCGTAAATCCACCGTTGGATGGGCAAAACAGCGCGCCGGCTCAGCTCGGTTTACACCATTATCAAGGCAATATGTCGAGCGCGAGTTCGACATTCAGCTCCCCTTCGGTGGATCAGGCGATTTTTCAAGACCTGCTTAACTTGCTTGATAGCGAAGAGGCCACGTTAGTGGGCGCCTATAACGCGATCCAAACGGATATTATCGGCCAGTTTGATACGTTGTCGGTGACTCAGATCATACAGAAATTCACCGCGATTATTGTTGATACCCTACTGCAAACCACGGAGAACATTCTGCTTGCTGCTATCGATGTGTTTGTTCAATTGGCTGAGGGTTTTCTGAGCTTACTGGACGCGTCTCTTGATATTCCCGTGATTTCCTGGTTATACAAAGAATTAACCGGCGACGAACTTTCCTTCTTGGACCTGTTCTGTTTTATCGCCGCCATCCCGGCCACCCTGGTCGGTAAAATCGCCCTTGGCGCTGCTCCCTTCCCGCAAGGGGATGCATTCACTCAAGGATTACTGGAGGCCGAAGATTTTGAACAGGTCCGCCAACAGTTCTTCACGCTGGCGTCCTCTTCGCTGCCTGGTGCCAACCGATATCGCGCTGCTGAAACGCCGGTACTGGATGATGCACGTCTGAAGGTGTTTGGTCTGGTCTCCGCTTTCTTTGCCTTAGCAGGCAGCGTAGGACTGGTGGTGGTCCTTTCACTGCAACGCGTGACTGAGGAAGGCGATGGCAGTTTCGCGGCTAGTTGGCCAAAAACTTTGGCTTTGGTGGGGGCGATTGCCAATGTGTCTTATGTTTCCCCCAATCTGGCGACATTGATCAATGCGCAGACCGCCACCTGGTGGCAACAAATGAACAATACGCTGACCGGGATAAGTATTGTCAAAGGGTTCGTTAACATCCGTCTTGCGACGTTGCCAACGGGACATCTGGCCACTACGATATCTGCCGGTGTGGAGTCGGTGATCAATCTGGTCTGGAATGTGCCGGTTATCATGAATATTATTGAAAATCATGAGAAGTGGAACACCAGCTATAAATCATTGATCCCGGAGTCTATCGCAAACTTTGCCTTTAATTTCGGCGGTATACTCGAGTTTCCTATCGCCGTGACCAAGGATCCTCGGGCCAAACTGATTGAAAGCGTGATTCAATACGCGCTGATGGTCGGGTACGGCGGCATGTCGGTGATCGCCGGTGGCATCAACGAATCCTCACATTGAATCGAACCGGCGCAGCGCAATCGGTTTTGCCCGGTTGCGCTGGCGTCGTCGGTGGCGCGTGCAGGGCGCGAATGAATCTATATTGAAGAAACGCTGTTCGCCTGAAACGAAGGTCGGCACTGGAAAGGTCGTGAAACGGTTTAACGCGGGGAGGGAAGGGAAATATCCCGGCCTGCAAAGCAAGCCGGGATGAATAATGCATTAACCTGGGTAAATGCCACGCTCTTTACGGGCGGTCAGGATGCGCTCACAAGCGACGATATAAGCCGCGGTGCGCAGGCTGCACTCTTTCTCTTCTGACTTGTTCCAAACGTGGACCATAGCGTCGGTCATGATTTTGTCCATACGCTCGTTGATCTCGCTCTCGCTCCAGAAGTAGCTGGCCATGTCCTGTACCCACTCGAAGTAACTCACGGTTACGCCGCCGGCGTTACAGATAACGTCAGGTACAACGGTAATGTTGCGTGAACGCAGAACGTCGTCCGCATCTGGGTAGGTTGGGCCGTTAGCGCCTTCCAGAACCAGCTTGGCAGTGAGAATTTCTGCACGTTGACGGGTAATCTGGCCTTCCAGCGCCGCGGGGATCAGAATGTCCATATCAACAGACCAGAATGCTTCGCTTTCGATCTCACTCGCGCCAGGGAAACCGGCGATCTGCTTGTTCTTGGCTTGCCATTCGGTCAATGCAGCCAGATCGATGCCGTTAGCGTTGAACAGCGTTGCCGAGTGGTCCTGAATAACCACCACACGCGCGCCGATACCAACAAACAGGCGGGCTGCTTCGCTACCTACGTTACCAAAGCCTTGAACCGCAACTTTGGCACCTTCGATTTGCACGCCCAAACGCTTGGCCACTTCACAACCTGTCACGAACACACCGCGACCCGTCGCTTTTTCACGCCCCAGAGACCCGCCCAGATGGATAGGTTTGCCGGTGACTACGCCGGTGATAGTGGTGCCGTGGTTCATGGAGTAGGTATCCATCATCCAGGCCATCACTTTAGAGTTGGTACCCACGTCTGGTGCAGGGATATCTTTCTGTGGACCGATGATAAAGCCGATTTCGCTGGTGTAGCGGCGGGTCAATCTTTCCAGCTCGCCTTCAGACAGTTTGAAAGGATCGACGCGGATCCCCCCCTTGGCACCACCGTATGGCAGGTTGACTGCCGCACATTTGATGGTCATCCAGGCTGACAGCGCCATAACTTCATCGAGGTCAACGTCTGGGTGGTAGCGGATCCCGCCTTTACCCGGGCCGCGCGACAGGTTGTGCTGAACGCGGAAACCTTCGAAGTGGCGGATCGAACCGTCGTCCATCTGCAGAGGGATGTCGACAATTAGCGCACGCTTAGGGTGACGCAGGGTATCGACCCAACGCGACAGATCACCGAGGTAAGGCGCAACGCGGTCGATTTGTTGCAGATAGGTGGCCCAGGCCGTTGTGCTGCTTTCTGAAGCGTAGGATAGCTTTTCCATAACCAACCTTTTTTATATAGAGGTATTTATTTTGTTTAACCGTGGATTACTAAGTGCATAACACTTTTGCGACGCTAAATTTACCATTAAAAATGCCGCTTGTTAGCCCCCCCTCATCGGGCTGGAAGCCGGTTGCCAGCGGGTTTTGAGCCGTAAAAATGAATAGTTAATTACTTTTGTCAGGAGGTTCGGCGAGGTATTCATACTTTATGCACAAAAAACGCATAATTTTTGCCTTTATCTATTTGTCAGAAGCTTGAATGTGATCAAAAAGTTTCATTTTATTTAACCATCATGTTGACAATGCCGTTTCCTGACGGCTGAGTGGAATTCATGTAAACACGGCCTGCCATCGTATTTTTATTAAGCGAAAATAGCCTCAACTGGCTGATATATTAAAAATCTTATGCCATTAACGGACAGTTCACGCAAAATGTAGGCTATAGCGCTGTTCGCGCCACCGTTTTATGATTCGTGACGATATTCACTTTCCGTTAACAAAAAGGCAGGGGGTATTGTACCGCCTCGGGTTCAACATGTTTCATCACCGCAGCGGTGAGCCAAGGGAGGAATACCGCTCTCTTGCTCGGCATTCAATGGCAACTAAGGTATGCTAAGCGGCTGACCGGATGATAGAAATTGACCACTGTCATCATGGCATAATCGCTACGGAGAAAGAGCAACGTGTTGAAATCCACGTCCCAACTTGAATTATTGCAGTCAGTCGCTGACGGCATCGCTGCGCTGTTTTTTCCTAACGTGGAAGTGGTGATACACGATGTCTCAACCAACAAAATTGCCTACCTTGCCAATAATCTGTCAAAACGCAAACCAGGTGATGACGCCGGTCTGGAAGATTTTGAACTCGACAGTGATGGTCAGGTCACTGGCCCATACGAAAAGCTCAATTGGGACGGCAAAAAAATGCGCTCGGTGAGTATTGCCGCCCGGGATGAGCACGGATCCCCCCGTTATCTCTTGTGCATCAATCTGAGCACCGCCATGTTTGAGGACGCCAGGAATGCACTGGATATGTTTTTGTCGGTCACGCGCTTACAGCCTCAGCCGCAACAGTTGTTCAAAGATGACTGGCAGGAGAAGATCAATACCTTCCTGCACGAGTGGATTCGTCAACAAAACACATCGCTGGGGTCTTTAACCCGCGAGCAGAAAAAGCAGCTGGTGATCGATTTATATAAAGAAGGCGCCTTTAAAGCCAAAAGTGCCGCCGATTATATCGCCAACGTGTTATCCCTCGGCCGTGCGACAGTGTACAAATACCTGAAAGAGCTAAAAAAAGGCGAGGGCGTCGCCTAATATTTAGGGGGGATTGCGCCTGAATCAGCGTCTTTACCCCTGTCCTCAGCGCCAGAATAACTGCGTGTGTATTTTTTTCTCCGGCCGTAGCGGCTGTTTGAATTCCTGAATAACTCTGATATGGTTGTACAATACAACCATATCAGAGTACCAATCATGTCGATAACGCAATCCAGTCCGTATTTACACCCCATCAGGGATGCATCCCGCCACTTAGTGCGTGAATTGGGTTTTATGGGCAGTACCCTTGCAGGGACAGATCTGCCGCCTTCAGCCGTGCATGCATTGATTGAAATCGGGGATCGGCATGTAGATACTGCGGCAGAACTGTGTAGCGTACTCAATCTGGAGAAATCCAGCGTCAGCCGCATGTTGAACAAGTTGATCAAAACCGGAGAACTGATCACACAGCCCAGTGAGCGGGACGCACGAGAAAAGATACTGCGGTTAACGGAAAAAGGGCGCAAGACCCTGGCAGGGATCAATAGATTTGCCGAACATCAGGTACTTAACGCCCTGGAAAAGCTACCGGTTGGGGCCAGTGCCGGCATTGCCGAGGGTTTACAGCATTATGCCGCTGCATTGCGGGCACATCGCTTGGGTGAAGCATCGGTTGCTGTTCCGCCTATCGAGATCGTGAGCGGTTATCTGCCCGGATTTGTCGGCAGAGCGCTGGAAATGCACATGCAATATTATTCACGTGCGGTGGGGTTCGGTGCCTTCTTTGAAGCTACCGTCGGTTCGATGCTGTCCGAGCTCGCGAACCGACTGTCACACCCACAGAACCAAACCTGGTCCGCATTGAGCGGGGATCGTATCGTTGGTTCTGTTTCCATTGATGGTGAAAGCTTGGGGGATAACCGCGCTCATTTGCGCGCTTTCATTATTGATGACAGTTTACGCGGTCGTGGTGTTGGCCGTCAGCTTTTGAACCATGCCGTTAGTTTTTGTGACGAGCAAGGCTTTGATGAAACACACCTTTGGACGTTCAAAGGACTGGATGCTGCCCGGCACCTGTATGAAGGCGTCGGTTTTGTGCTTACAGATGAACAACCGGGTACACAATGGGGGCAGCAGATGACGGAACAGCGATTTATTCGCCGTTCTTAGGAGGCTCGCGGTGTTCCTCTCCCCAAGCACAGAGTAGATCGATGATAGGGATCAATGAGCGTCCACGTGCTGAAAGGCTGTACTCAACTTTGGGGGGGATCTGAGGATATTCCTTTCTGGAGATAATACCGTCTTTTTCCATCTCTTTTAGCGTCGCACTGAGCGTTTTATACGAAATAGTGCCAATACAGCGTTGGAGCTCATTGAACCTGAGAACCGGCTTATACTGCGCAAGCCAATACATAATTATCATTTTATATTTCCCGCTGATCACCGACAGCGTATAGCCATATCCGGTCTCTTCAAGGCTAACGCCTGTCGGGCTGCATATTTCGTTATTTGGCATTTGATACTATCCTGCGGGTTAGTATATATCGTTAAGGTGCGTACTTTACATTAAAAAAGCATAACATATGATACCCCCAGTGAACTAATCCAAAGGAATAAATCAAATGAAAACGCTGGTGGTGGTTGCACATCCTGATATAGAGAGTTCAGTGATAAATAAGGCCTGGCTGACGGAGTTACGTAAATATCCTGAACTCTATACCGTTCATGAATTATATAATGCTTACCCCGACTGGAAGATTAACGTTGAGAAAGAACAGCAACTTATTGAAGCACATGAAAAAATCGTGTTGCAGTTTCCGGTTTACTGGTTCAGCTCACCGCCGTTGCTGAAGAAGTGGCTTGACGATGTGCTCACCTACGGCTGGGCCTATGGATCCGGCAGCGGTTATAAGATGAAGGATCGTAAAGTCGCATTAGCAGTGACCGCCGGTATCAGGGAGCAGGACTATTCAACCTCGGGGCGCTATAAATATGCACTGGACGACGTCTTACGGCCATTTGAAATAACCATTAACTATGTAAGTGCGAAATATAGTGCGTATTATGCGTTCTACGGAACAGAGTCGGCATCGGATGTTGCTGCGGATAAATTGAATAATAACGACATTACCCGCAGCGCTACGGGCTATCGGTCATTTATTGCTCATATGGCGTAATATACGATGCACAGTACCCTAAATAGGGTGCACGTGATCACGATTCGATGTGCGCACTAAACCCCACCCGCTCAGGGGCAATGTCGGGTTTCAGCGTTAATGCCGGGATATCATATTCACCGGCATTCTGACGGCGGAAAGGAATGGGAGCGGTTTGCCCTAAGTTGTCCAGACGTTGCCCCAGCGCGTGGCTAATCTGGGCAAATCGAGCCTCGTCGATTCGGCCGGTACGATAAATGACGAAGGGGGGTAACACGTCGAAGCCCGGGTAATGCAAAATCCCATGCTGAATAGGGAACAGAATGTCATCGATCGGGCCGTTGATACCCCGAGCCGCGTAATGAGACTCCCATCCCCCAGTCGTCACAATCAACATTGCGCGTTTGCCAGCCAGGGTTCCTTCACCGTAACGATCTCCCCAACGTGAGTCGGAGTGTTCTCCCACGCCATAGGCAAATCCAAACGCATAGACGCGCTCAACCCAGCCTTTAAGGATCGCCGGCATTGAGAACCACCACAGTGGAAACTGCAGGATAACGGTATCTGCCCAGCGCAGTTTTTCCTGCTCAAGTGTGATGTCCATACTCTGCAGGCCTTGAGCAAACGCATGTTGAGAATCCCTGGAGGGATCAAAACGCGCACCGGGTTCTGCTGTACTGTCGTCTGCGTCAAGCGTGGCTTTCCACTGCATGGCGTACAGATCAGACACCTTAACTTCGTGGCCTGCGGCCTTGAGATGTTGGATTGAAAACGTTTTGAGTGAACCATTCAGTGACTGCGGTTCAGGGTGAGCATAGACGAGTAAGACGTTCATTGTAGGACCTCCAGTAATTGATGGAGGCCAGAGTAGGCTGTTGTCAGCTATATTAGAAATGAATTTCTAATATTATAGGTATTACCATGGATAATATCAGACGACTGGATCTTAATTTGCTGGTCACGCTGGATACTTTGCTTGCTGAACATAATGTGACCCGTGCGGCGCTGCGACTGAACCTTTCCCAACCTTCTGTCAGCGTTCATCTTGCCAAGCTTAGGGATATTTTTAACGATCCTTTGCTGCTGCCTGGGCCACGCGGAATGCGACCGACCGCGCGTGGCGATGCATTGCGCGAACCTTTGCGTCTGGCGCTTGAAGCCCTGGACCGCGCAGTATCACCTGCGAAACCCTTTGATCCTCAGGTTGCGGACAACATCTGGCGCGTGGCCGCTTTTGATTACGGTGAATCGACCATTGTTCAACCGTCGTTGCTTGGCTTACGCACTGCGGCGCCGCATAGCCGCTTGGCTGTGATTGAAACGGCACCGTCACGCATTGCGAAACAGGCAGAACTGGGGGAGATTGATTTGGCTTTCCATACGCGTGAAGGCTCGCCGCCTAATCTGCGTCAGCGGATCCTGTTTAGTGAACGTTATGTGCTGGTCGGTCGTGCGGGGCACCCAGGCCTGCAAAAAACGCCGTCACTGGCTCAGTTTTGCATGCTGGAGCATGTCATGGTGTCGCCGGACGGCGGGGGGTTTTTCGGTGTGACGGATAACGTGCTGGCAGACGCCGGGTTAAGCCGAAGAGTCGTGCTCTCTGTGCCACACTTCCTGTTTGTGATGTCGGTGTTGGCAAGCTCAGAGCTGGTGGCGATGCTGCCTTCACGCCTGGTGCGTAATAATAGCGCCTTGCAGGTCGTTGAACCGCCCGTTGAGATTCCGGGGTTCGAAATGGCAATGCTGTGGCATGAGCGTTCCCACCGTGACCCGGCACACCAATGGTTGCGCGAACATATCGTCGCGTCGGTAAGCTGAGAGCCTGCTCCTTGCCTTCAGGGATGTTTAGCGTATTTCAGTAAGTCACCCTGAAACAGCAAAATCAGTGTACGAACGAATAACAGGCCGATCAGAACATTGCTGAAAATGAAAAGGGGCAAGGCGAGGGTGGGTAATATCCCCCCGTGACTGGCATGCCCCAAATGCAGGGCGGTTGTGGCGAGCGCAGAAAGCCCGAATGAAAAGCTCCAGAATGCGGGATTAAAGGGGCCTTTCAGATACCAGGGAAACAGGCGGACCATAAACAACAGCTGCAGCAGACCGTAGCCAAAAAGCATTTTGGCCAGTACGTCCGCCTCACCGCCATTAACCGCCAGCCAGGCGCTACAGGCGACCAACGCCGGTGCCAGTTGAATACCAAGAGAAAGCCGTACCGGTTCCGGCATTTCCCCGTGACTGCGCAGGCGCTGTAAAATAGCCGGTTCCAGGCTCAGCCAGGAAAGGACACCCGCCCCGAGGAACAGCAGACCCAGATCCTGGAACCCCAGTGCTCCGCAAGCCATGCAACTGATAAAGTTATTGGCGACCGTGGGTAAGTAGAGCCCAGGGGTAGTGGCTTCAGCAGGGTGTGTTCCTCGCCACAGGCCGGCACTTTGCCAGGCGGCATAGCTCAGTTGCGCCACGGCGCCCACCGTGAACATAGCGACGGCGAGTGAACGCCACCAGGGCACAATGCCAATGGCGACCAGAATAGTCGTGGCGGGGAATAAACTGACATAGCTGCTCATGAGAGGATGTTTAATCTCGGCTTTCACGCTGAGAGGAAAACGCCATAACCGGTATATAAAAGCGCAGCTCAACAGAAACCAGATGAGGGTAGCGATGACCACCAGCCCTTCACCGACGAGAGCGGGGACAGGCAGAATAGTGGCGGCATAACGCCACCCAAAGCCTGCGCCAATGATACCCAATACCATGCCAAAATAGCCCGCGGGTAAATTCAGGAAACGGGCATCTGGGGTCGACTCAGATTTATTCATTTTGTTTAATATTTAAAATATATTTTAAGCGATCTTAGCGAGTTTAGGGATTGGAAGCAATAACACTTAGGGAGGGAGTATGCCCTTCAGCGAGGTGCGGTGGGAACAATGTTGGGGCGAGTGGCTTTGACGCTAACCCCGGTGTTGGCATGTGTAGTCACTGCCCCAACATTGTAATCTCAAAGACGTTAATTCAATGTAATTTTGGTTTGGCCACGGGCTCCCGTTATCCACTTTCAAACGGGGGGCACGGATGCCTTGTTGAGGCTGGTTAATTCACCGAATATTCTTGCTCGCTCACCAATTTGGCCGCTTCTGCTTTGAACGCGGGCGAGTGATTCTTCTGGATGCCGTATTGCTCAAAGAAACATCGCTGCTGATGGCTTCGATCGGCTCGCTGAGCGTCAACCATTCTGGATCTAACAGCAGTAGCTGCATTTTATTATCAATGCCCAGTTTTCTCATGGCGCTGTACTTGCGGCTGGCAATGGTTTTTTTGGGTGATTGCCGTTTCTGGGCAATAGCCTCCAACTGCATCCCCATCAAAAAGTCATACATGACCGCTTTCTCTCTATCATTGAGATTTTGCACCCGTGCTTTTAACGGAGGCTGAATCTCCATTTCATTGATTTTGTTGATTAATGGACTATGTACATACCTATTGCAACAGCCTTGCATCAGATAATAGGCAAGAATGGGGGTCGGCTCATCCTTGTGCAGCAACACGTACGGCAGGGAGGTAATAAGATTTCGAATGATCAAAGTGTCGCCACCAGAGATGATAAAGCCCGTCTGTCTTGGGTTGAGCATTCGAAAATCGCTTATCACACTTTTTTCCCTATCAAGATTACTGAGACGATCGGAAAGGTAAAAAATGATAATGCTTTTGCTGTGGTGTTGATAATCATGCGTGAAATCAGTCAGATTTTTCTCTGAGAAATAGTGGGTCATTTTTATGGGCATCGGCACAGTTTCCAAAAACTGAGGAAATATGTGCTTCATGCTCGCGGTGAAATCAACCAATGTTGCTGATATTTGTGTCATTGCTTCTTTCCTAACCAAAACCGTTCTTTTTCACCGCCCCAGGAGACTGAGGCGGTGAAAATATCTTAGTAAGTCACTGTCAGAGTCACTGTGTCCAGATAGTTTCCTGGACTTGGTAGCGCGGTGCCTGCCGGGATTCGGCCATAGATATTGATGTTTTGCGACAGACCATTACCCGTTCCGCTAGCGAAGGTGGTGCCATTGGCAATTTGCGTGCTGCGCGCGTTATCTGAGAACAGGTTGTACGGCAGGCGATTGCTGCCATTCGCCATTTGACGTTGCTGGTCGTCGGCATTGCTGCCAAGGTTTGCCGCAACGTCATAAGTGGTACCGTTAGTGCAAATGATCGACAGGGCCGAACCGGCCGTGGTCGCCTCGGCATCGACATTATTTTCCAGATTGGAAAGGGTGCCGAAATCGAGTAGGGCATTGCCCAGGGTCGAGCCCGCGTTAGAATCCAGATAGCAGGAAGACTGAACGACTGCCTGTACGGTAAGTGTTGCCGTTGTCGTGGCGGCCATAACCGGCGTAGCAACCAGACTGGACAGAATGGCGAAAGGTACGAATGTATTGCGCATGGAAAACTCCCTTTGAGTATTGATAAATAACGAACCGCAGAAGCGGCTGTTCAGTAGGCTACGGTGACCATCACCGTGTCCGAATAAGTCCCGACGTTACCAGGCACCGGGGTCCCCGCCGGAATAAGTCCATAGACCGTTAGCGTTTGGCTGGCACCGTTGCCTGCACCACTGACACCGCCTATCCCGCCGGTTTGCGTTGTGCCGCCTGTTTCATCCCAAACTCGGGTGTGGGCACTGTCCTGGTAGAGTTGATAGGGAAGCTGCGCCTGTGCGTTGGCCATTCGCCGGTATCCATCAGAGGCAGGATTGTTACCACTCCCCAGGTAGAGGGTATAAGGCTTGCCTGAACTGCACTGTACGGTTACCGCCCCTTCGGCGAAGCGCGCCGTTTTAAGCTGGCCAACGTCATCGAGGGTGCCAAAATTGACGCCACGCGTACTGAGGCTGCAGCTATCCGTGACCTGTGTAATGATTTGGATACCGCCAGAGGTGGTGGTGGACGAGCCACCGTCACAGGTCGCGGGCGGAGTCCCACCGCTTACGGCCTGAAAACGCAGGGTGAACGGCGGGTTATAGCTGTGATAAATGTTGGCCGGCAAGGCACCCTGGCCGCTGGCAATCCGTGCATAAATGGGGATACTGCCATTGTTGCTGACATAGGTGCTGCCGTTCCCGGCAGACAGCGTAAAGTCGACGACCAGAGGCGTTCCGGCATTCTCTGGCATCAGGATTTGCGAGTGCGCGCTGTCGGCATACAGGTTATAGGCCAGATACGCTTCACCGGTGCCGGTCACGTTATTGTTCTTCAGATAGCGCCAGGGCTGGTAACCTGCCTGGTTTCCCGGATCTTCCCCCATCGTCAGGCACAACCTGAAGGTTGCACGCGGATCGGGATCGCCCCATGAGAAACCAACCGCGCAGCTAAACCCAATTGTCTGGGCACTGTCGACCGCAGTCGTGGAGGAATAGGTTCCAAGGTTCATTTGGCCACCGGTGAACTGACAGGATGGCGATGAAATCTCGGCCTGAACGGAGGTGGGCACGACCAGTGAGCTGCTCACCAGCAAGATCCCCAGGCTGTAAGTCCAAAGCGTTTTCCCCGTGCCGGGCCGCAACCTGCAAGTGACAACGGGGGAAGATAACGGCATTTTCATTCGCACCTCACTGGGCCAATCATGGGTTGAACCGGACCCTTTAGGTCATAATCAAAGCGAGCGGAACACTGACCGGCAGCACCGAGATCGACGGTCACGTGGTTGTGTGCCACTAAGCCTTTTACATAGAGTTGCCCTTCATAGCCGACCAGACTAACGTCGCCGTTATCCTGACGCGCCGGGTAGCCCGGCGGGATAGGCTGCCCATGGCGATCCTGCAGAAGGACGATTGCGGCATGGTTGATTCGGGTTCCGAAGTCAACCACCGCGCCTTGGCGATAGCCTGACAGCGCCGTACGCTCGGTGGCGGCAGCTTCCCAACCGTCCGGTAAGGTCGCAGGATCGATAGACACACTTTGGTTGTAATAAGGGCGGGTATCGGGCAGCAGTGCACTGCCATTACTGTTCGTGGTCGCCATACGCACGCCACCCTGAAGTACGTCGACATGTGGGCCGGCATTTTTCACAATGGTGTAGGCATCGCCAATTTTGTTGGTGGCAAACATACCGCTGTCACTGGCCAGCAATGCCCCTTCGGCCGAAAACTCACTGCTGGTGGCAGAACCGTACTGATTGATCTGGGCGCGTAACTGAGCCAGAGCTGCGCGATAGCTCATGTAAGCGTTCCGCTGATCGTCTTTGCCTTGATACGTCGTATTGGCGACACCCCAACCAACGGCTCCCTGACGCTGATCGGCCACCCCGGAAATGCGTTGACTAAAGCCGGTCACCCCGTTGTCACGACTGATCCCCGCCGCGGCGTTGATATTGCCGCCAAGAAAGATATTGAGCGTCAGAAAGGCACCGTACCGGCCGCTGTGATTAAGATCCGAATAGAGGTTGGCAGACAACGTGCTGCTTTGGCTCAACGCCCGCGATACAGACAAATTGAGCGTGCGTGTTTCGTCGCTCTGGCTGACGATGCGGTTGTAGCTCATGTTGGTTGAAAGCCGATCGAACGGCGTCATATTGACACCGAGGCGGTCGATAACGCTGGCTTGGGCCGTATTGGCCAGCCAGTAATCCGTCTTGTCTGCCACTCTGTTTAGGGTGTTTCTGCGTGCCAGGCGGGTGTTGGATACCCGCGCGAGGTCAAAATAGTCCTCAAAGGTACGCACCGTACCGGCATACATCTGCACGCCTGCAATACGGCCTTCAATACTCACGCTGGTTTTTTGGCCGGTATAGTCTTCATAACGGCTGGCTGACCAGGAACTGCTGATCACGCCGTAACCACCCAGTCCGTGAGACACTGCGCCCCCCAGGTTAGCCAGCCCGTCAGCGGAGAATTCGCTGTGACTCTCCAGTGTGACTGAACGGTTTAAGCCATAACGCAGGGAGTTGGCAGCAAACAGCGTGTTGTCATAATCGTCGCTTTTGCTGCCATAGTTAAAACGGGGAACCCCAACGTCCAGCGAGAATTGGAACAGCTCTGGCTGCAACAACCTGGCGGTATAGTAGTAAGGCTGAGTGGTGGTGATTTGCCGACCGGTAGCATCGGTCGCGACCAGGGTTACATTTCCCCCCGAGACATAAGGCAGTGATTTGATATCAAAAGGGCCTGAAGGCACAGCGCCTGAGTAAACCTTTTGTTGGTTGACAAATAAGTCGAGCGTGGAAGGTAATGCCGCAGAACTGGAGAACTCCGGCAAGGCGGCCGTGACCAAATCTGAGCGTTGATCGAAGGCGCTGGCCCACTGGAAACCGGCCAGTCGGACGCTACTGTTCCAGGCCAAGGCATTACTGACAAAGTCACCGGCGGTATAAGCCCGTACGCTCTCGGGGTTGATATAGCGCCAGTAGCTATCCAGGCGTACCTGTTTGCTGCCGTTATAGTTACCACTGCCGTTATACAATCCACTGGTTGAAATCACGCCCATTCGCCCAGTAAACAAGGCCTCGGCTGAACCGGCCAACTGATTTTTACCCTCGGTGCGGCTGTGGTAAACCCCGTAGTTAAGAATGGCCGCCGGCGCGGCGCTGATCTGCGAGAAGTCAGGTGCCAGATTCGCTTCACCAATATTGACCGCGTAGGCGTTCAATTGGCTCTCAGGGATCGACAATGCCAATGTCTGCGTTGCTTCATTATATTGCACGCGGATGCCAGGCAACTCGTTTAGCGCCTGCGGTGCCGTATCCGCAATGGCGGCAGGCACTTTTATACGTAAAAGGCGTAAATCGCCCGCAGACGCGCTGAAATGCCCATCGGGAAAACGCTGAACCGCAAGCAGTTCTCCGGTGGATGACCCATTGAGGGTAACGGCTAAAAGCAGCGATTGGGTGCCCGTGAGGTGCCCGGGTTCAATCTGGCTGGCAAAAGCCAGAGGTGTAGCGCTGAACAGCAAGCCAATCATCGCCTTGTTCAGTGCACCATACCAAGGGCACGAATTTGGATTACTGCGCATACAGCGTTTCTTCAATCGGCAGGTAGCCATCCTTGGCCCTCAGGGTGACTGATTGACCTTTTGTCAGTTTCACCCGTGCGTTTGGCTGCGTCACGGTGAACGTTCGTGATGTCCCCGCCAGAACATAGCCGTTTAAACCCGCGCCAAAGCTGACGGGAACGTTGTTGACGCTCAGTGTGAGTTGGCTGATTTTGGCGTGACGCTTACCGGTGTTGTGGACTTCGGCATGTATTCCGTTGGCATCTTGCCAGGTGCGCCAGACCAGTTGGGCGAAAGCCTTATCGTCAACCACGAAAACCGGAAGGGAAGTCCGCAGTATCATTGAAATACCTGGATTGAACGTTCTTGGATCAACCGGGCGGGGTAATTCATCAATCAGTAAACGATAACTTAACTCAGAAGACGCTGGGGCCACGGCAGTACGTGCCACACGCACGGTATAAGAAGCGCCCGCAGGTACGGTGACGGCGGGGGGGCTAATCATGAGTTCTGAGGTTGGAGCAAGATGATCCTGCCCATTTTGCTGCGACCAGGCGAAGGCGCGTAACTGCAAACTGACGGCTTCAGTGCCAGAGTTTGTTAGGTTCAAGGCGGTTGCCTTCTGCGACGCCTGCATCTCGATATTAACCGGAGAAATTCTGATTGATGCTGCCTGCGCAGGAAATAAAGAAGGCAATAGAAAGCATAGGCCGAGAGACATTCCCGAAGGGATTATCATGCTATTTTTCGCTTTCATTACCGTTATTGAAATAAATTTACAAATCATAAAAATCCCAATCTTTCCGCGTTGTTTTCAGGAAAAAAACACAAAGGCGTGCCGTATTAACTTGATAGCGTCGTCTTTATTTGTAGGGTTTTTATTGATTTTTAAAATCTATATTTTTGTGGGGCTCACTATAATGACTCGAATGTTGAATGTCAGGTTGTTTAAACCGATCTTAAATCAACCTAACGATAGGTGGTGTCTATTAAAATTTGGTCTTCGATATGAAATCTCGATCGATTGATTCGGTGATATATGCCGTAAAATGCTAATTAACCAGTCAAATTAATCTGCACTTTAGAGTGAATCCAGTTTATTCGTGTTGTGAATTTGACTTATTCAAATGCCATGATCCATAAGATTAAGTGCCGAATTCTTAAGGTTTTAGGACTGGTCGGAAAGGTTGGAGAAATTTATTTTATAATATATTTCTGATGGGAACGATTCCGTAATACTGAGCTTTTGAATTATTAGGTTTACATGATTATAGCCTGATGCATGAAATGCAATAGCCATTGCTATTTTCAATCGACAAAAATGTCTTTCTAAAAATACCAATGAATAATGAGTGGTTTTTACCGGAAAGAACCAATGGAAAATGAAAATATTATTATATTCGATTCGGGATTCAGCACGAGGAATGACACCGATCCTCTCATTTTTCTAATGTGAATTTATTGACGCGACAGGATAACATTCTGTCGTGGCGTATTGCTGCGCCTTGTTGTAGTAAGGTGGGAGAGAAAACATAAGACATCATTCAGGGTTCATCCAGGCAATTCAACGTGCCTGGGAGCGAAGACACAGCCTACATTGATAATGTACCCTGAGGGGCATTTGCCGGGCGATGACGGCGCATCGCCCGGTTCTGCTTAGAAGGTTACATTAACCTTGGCCCAGAGTGTGCGCCCGGGCTCGTTGACCGGCGTATTGGATGAATAACCGAAGGTGCTGTTACCCGCCAGGTTGAGGTGCTCGCTGTAGGTTTTATTGAGGATATTATCCAGACCCGTGCTGAGTTTGACATGTGGATTAACCTTATACGCCACATTAGCCGAAAGCACGCCAAAGCCCGGACTGTCGGCAAAGTCTTTGCCCACAACGTTACCTTGGTTGATCGCTACGCGGTGCTGGCTGCTAACCACACGCCAAAGGCCCGTGCTGCTCCAGTCGCCGCGCTCATAGGTCAAACCAAAGCGTGCTTCCAACGGTGGGATCTGCGGCAACGGTTGGTTATCGGTGGTGTTTTTACCCCAGGAATAAGCCAGGCTGGCATCCGTTTTCCAATGTTCGGTCAGTTGGTAACCCATACCCATCTCACCACCCATAATTGTGGCGTTGACGTTATCGGCCTGGCTGATACGCGCGTGGTGCGGATCATACTTGAACAGAATAAAGTCATTCACATGGCCAAGGTATGCCGAAACCCAGCTGTTAAAGCGTTTGTCAGTGTACTGCGCGCCAATGTCGATTTGCGTGGTCTTTTCACTCTTCACGCTATCAAACGGGTTTTTACTGCCGTTCGGGCCAAAGGTCGGAGAGAACAGCTCCCAATAGTCAGGGAACCGTTCGGTATAGCCTATCCCGGCGTACACCATTAGCGGAAGGCCAGATAAGGTATGCTCGATACGGGTAAACCCGCTCGGCAATGTGTCTGAACGCTCAGTGTCATTACCGTATTTATCGTTATCGACCAGGCTGCGATCGATGCGAGCACCGCTGATAACCTTACTTTGTTCTGTTGCGGTCCAGGTCAGCTCGCCAAAGGCGCCGTAGTTATGGAATTGCGCATCTTTTTGCCAATCGTTGCCCTGTTTGTTGCGGTGCGTGTTCGTTTGGGTATCCATACCGCTTTCCAGCTTGAAATCTTGCCACAACCAGGTGCCCATCACGCGGCCGCCGACGGTACGTCGATCCAACTGCATGGCCATACCGGCGCTGTGCATTGGCATGGACATCCCCATATGCCCCATTGCCATACCGCCTTGCCCTGGAGAGCGGAGGGTCATGTTATCCATAATGTGGTTGGCGTAGTTGTAATACACCTGAGCTTCCACTTTATCTAACACCTCGCCGATATTGGATTTCTCCACGCGCATCCCGAGGCTTTCACGCTTGAACTGTGATCCGTCCATACTGCGGCCAGCATAGCGGGCTTCGCCATTGCCGCGGCCCATGGTCACTTCCAGCAGGGTGTCGCTGTCTGGCGTCCAGCCAATGGCCAGATCGCCATTCCATTTGTCCCAACGCGACGGCACGCGCTCGCTATTACCGTCCTGATAATCGTTGGCGCGGGATTTGTTGCCCATCAGGCGCAGATAACCTTGTTCGCCCCCCAGACTGGCATCGATATTTTCATCCCAGCGCCCATTAGAACCGGCCAACACGCTGGCATTGCCTTTGATACCCGGTTGATCAAAGCGCGGGCGTTCGCGGTCAAAACGCACGGTGCCTGCCGATGAACCCGCCCCCCAGAGTACCGTTTGTGGGCCTTTGGTGATGGTCAGCACGTCGTAGCTTTCTGGTGAAATATACGAGGTTGGGGCATCCATTCTTGCTGGACAGGCACCCAGCATTTCCCCCCCGTCGGTGAGAATCTTTAGCCGTGAGCCAAACATGCCGCGGAACACCGGATCGCCATTGGTACCGCCATTTCTGATCTGCGAGAAGCCAGGGATGGTTTTCAGATAATCCGAGCCATCACTGGCGGGTACCGGCTGGCGTGGCGTTTTCGGTGATGTCACTATGGTCATGGGGGAATAGAGCGGTGCAGTCACGGTGATCACGTCACCGTCATTCTTTTTAACCGCCGAGTCATGCTGGTGCTGTTCTGCTGCATGCGTATTAAAGGCCGCCAGAAGAAACAGGGGCATTGCCGCGCTAATGTGCAGTGACAGAGGGCGCTTGGTATAGTTTTTGGTTTTTCCGAACATCATCGTTCCTTAATGCAAATTTCGACGCTAAAAATAGTTTTCATCACAACCGGGTATTATTGAGACGTGAGTACGCCCGGAGCATAACGCCGCCGTTAATAAAGGGTTGGCCCAGTTCCGGCGTAAAAAATAACGTCAGAAGGGGGGTGATGAATAATGACTGGCAGCGGTAGAATTTATAGGCATAAGTAACCCACCTGGTTGAACAGTTTCAACAGGCGTCATTTGGCTGCGGTCTATTAATTTTTTAAATCAGAGGAAGTGATGCTGGTGGAGCGCGGGGTTGCGACTCGGCGTGAATCACATGGACGAATAATGGAAAGATATAATGGGCCGGTGGCGCGCGCGACAGCAACGAACCTGACCAAAACAGAGGGGAATAAGCCAGGTCCAACAGCGGTACATGGATAAGCAATACGCAATATCCACAGGCGCTGTCATCCATCATCATCGCCATATTATGGCTGCCGGTCTGCATGGACATCGGCATGCTGTGCGGGCTGGCCTTACTGGTCTGGTCCTGCGGCGGCTCATGATGCATGGGCATCGACATATCCATACCGCAATCAGGCATACCCGTAGATTCAGACTGCCCGACACGTGCATGCTCCAGCGATCGAGAGATCACCGGGGCAATGAACAACATCAGGATCGCAAAAATCCCCAAACAGGCAGGGAGAGAACTTCGCGATGTGGCAGTTCGAATTAACGACACATATATCCTAAAATAGCGCGATATTAACGGGCAGGATTGTACTGTTTTATGCCGTAAATGTTAAAACATTTTATGCATGCTGAGCTAATTCGCAAAGTAAAATGCCATTCATCTCACGTTATCAACCATTTTCACCATTAAAAGACACCTTGGTTACATTGATAAATAATACTGGCAATAAAATTGGTGTTATATCTTTACCGGTGGATTTTTCACCGGCAATGCCACGTTAATTGAAGAAACAATCAACAAGGGGAATTAACGCCTGCTTTACGACGTGTGGCATTATTTCCGGGTATCATTTCCACGTGGCGTCGCTAATTACAGGGGGTGCTCTCCCAATGCCTTTAGCCAAACAATGAACGCATCTATTTTTGGCCACTGGCGGTCGGAAAGGGTCGACACATAGTAGTGCTGATCGCATTTCAACGCCATTTTGGGGAAGGGTGCCACGAGCTCACCGGTACTGAGTTGTTTACCGATCAAGCGTTTACGGCCCATAGCAACGCCGACGTGATTCATCGCTGCTGTGACTGCCAAATCGGAACGATCGAATCCTATTCCCGGAGAGGTATCCAGATTCACGCCGAAATGCTGAGCCCAACTGTGCCATTCATCGGTGCCGGAGTCATAGCTCCAGGCTTGCCTATCATGAAGTAAGGTGCAATGGGAAAGGTTGCCCGGAAAGTTGACCAGCTCAAATTTATTGGCATATTCCGGGCTACATACGGGGATGATCGCCTCGTCCATCAGGTATTGATAATGCAGCTGTGAAGACGGCGTCGCATCAAAGTACACCGCCAGATCGATCCCCGCCCGCTGGAAGTTCACATTTTCATTGCCGGTTAGAATCGTCAGATTGATGGCAGGGTAACGGCGAGAGAAATCCGCCAGTGCCGGCACGATCCAACACTGGGCGATCGATGGCCGTGAGTAAACGGTTAATGACCCGGACAACGCCTGATTTTTGATATCCAAAATCTCTTGGTTCAGTGTACCGAACGACGATTTCAGCGCCCAAAAAACCCGTTTGCCTTCTGTGGTGAGTTCCACCTTACGATGAGAGCGGACAAACAGCTGAATACCCAGATTCGCCTCAAGCTGATTAATGTTATGACTGACGGCGCTAGGGCTGACCGAAAGCTCATCAGCTGCCATCGCAAATGATTCATGACGCGCTGCCACTTCAAAGGTATATAACCGTGATAATTGCCAACCATTAAGTGAACGATGCTGACCCGTTAACAGGTGATTTGCCGCCATAACGCCCCCTGGAGCTTAAAAAATATCTTCGCTTAACGCACTTGTTTGGTGAGTAAACTTGACCCATGTCGCTAAATTGCACCATTTCTTGGCGTAAGTCACTCGTTTGATTCTGTTTTACTCATGTGAGCGTGGATTTTTATCGTTTGTCACCGTTCGTCGTTTTCCTGTCCAATGAAGGCAGGTTAATTGCAGGGGATGAGGCTATGGATTCACACGTTTGGGTTGCTGTCACGCTGATCGCCAGTATTGCGCTTATCATTTTGACTATCGTTAGGTTTAAATTTCACCCGTTTTTGGCGTTGTTGCTCGCGAGCTTTTTTGTCGGCGGCATGATGGGCATGGGGCCGATTGATATGGTCAATGCCATCGAAAACGGCATCGGCAGCACCTTGGGCTTTTTGGCGGCCGTCATCGGGTTGGGTACCATCCTGGGCAAGATGATGGAGGTTTCTGGGGCGGCAGAGCGAATTGGTATTGCGCTACAGCGCTGCCGTTGGCTTTCTGTCGATGTCATTATGGTGTTGGTCGGTTTGGTTTGCGGCATCACCCTATTTGTTGAGGTGGGGGTCGTTTTGCTGATCCCGCTGGCATTCTCCATCGCCAGAAAAACGGGAACCTCATTGCTAAAGCTGGCGATCCCTCTGTGTACTGCATTGATGGCGGTGCACTGTGTTGTTCCTCCTCATCCAGCAGCGTTGTTTGTAACGAACAAGCTGGGCGCAGACGTAGGCACGGTGATTGTCTATGGGCTGATCGTCGGGCTGACGGCGTCATTGGTCGGGGGGCCGCTGTTCCTGAAGTTGCTGGGCAAGCGCCTGCCGTTTAAAGCGGTACCACCAGAGTTTTCCAATCTGGCCGTGCGGGAAGAACATACATTGCCATCCCTTGGCGCAACCTTGTTTACCGTTTTGCTGCCGATCGTGTTGATGCTTGTCAAAACGGTCGCCGAACTCAATATGAATAAAGAAGGGCACTTGTTTGCTGCCATGGAGTTTATCGGTAACCCGATTATCGCCATGTTTATTGCTGTGTTCGTGGCTTACTACGTGCTTGGGATCCGTCGACATATGGGGATGAGCGCCCTGTTAAGCCACACAGAAACCGGTTTTTCTTCCATCGCCAATATTTTGTTGATCATCGGTGCTGGCGGAGCATTCAATAGCATTTTGAAAACCAGCGGTTTAGCTGACACCCTGGCAGTGATGCTGTCCAACCTGCATATGCATCCGATTCTGCTGGCGTGGTTAGTCGCGCTTATTTTGCATGCCGCCGTGGGCTCAGCCACCGTAGCTATGATGGGGGCGACGGCCATTGTCGCGCCAATGTTGTCGCTTTATCCCAATGTGAGCCCGGAGATTGTGACGATTGCCATTGGGTCTGGTGCTATAGGCTGTACCATCGTGACGGATTCGCTATTCTGGTTGGTGAAGCAATATTGTGGCGCAACGTTAAATGAAACCTTCAAGTACTACACCACAGCAACCTTTATCGCTTCGGTATTGGCACTGGGCATGACTTTCTTGCTTTCATATGTGATCTAAGGTCTTGCTGGTAAACGGTTATTTATAGAGTGATTAACAGAATGGGGTGAGTGACACTGTCACTCAATCCCATTCTGCGTAACCTTGATTAAGTTGTTATTACGCCGTAATAGGTCATAAATGCATAGCCTACATAGACACCCCATGGTTGATAGCCATGTTACAACGTCACAAATATAAATGGCATTGTTGACAGCTGGAATGCATATATTGGGTCAGGCATCCTGATACGCAGCCAGGGTAAAAGCCTGGTTTTATGCCTTCGGTAGCGGATTAGAACGGTGCGTTTTGATGAAGTCTGCAAGGTGAATGTAGCCACCGCTCCTCAGATTTCACGTAGCGCGATCTAAAAAGAGGGTGTTTTGAGGCTATATTTAAGCCATTAGCCGTGATTTGCGGCAAATCAATGCCCGGTCATCATAACATGTTGGTCATTACGTATAGGATTCAAGCATATGTTGAAAGTATGGGAGGGCAAATGACACATTTTTCAGCCGGGAGCATCATGGCTTTATACGAACGGCATGCAGAAGCCTGGGGAAAACTACGTTCAACGGATCTCTTTGAGCAGCCATGGTTGGACAGGTTTTTGAGTTTAGTGCCAGCCACCGGTAGGATTCTGGATATCGGATGTGGAAATGGAATGCCAATCGCTGCGTATTTTACTCAGCGGGGTTTTGACGTGATGGGGATTGATAGTTCGCAATCGATGATTGATGCATGTCAGAAAAAACTCCCACATCAACAGTGGCGTGTGATGGATATGCGCACATTGGCGCTCAGTGAAATGTTTGATGGGCTGATTGCCTGGGATAGTTTTTTCCATTTGCCGCGAGATGACCAACGCCGGATATTTACGATTTTCGCAGCGCATGCCAAAAGCAAAGCGGTATTGATGTTTACCAGTGGCACCAGTGATGGCGAAGCCATTGGTATGTTTCAAGGGGAGCCGCTGTATCATTCAAGTTTAGCACCAACAGAGTACCGGCAGTTGCTGCATGAAAATGGTTTTGATGTCCTGAAGACGGTTTTCGAAGATCCTGAATGCGGAGGACGTACAGTGTGGTTGGCGCAAAGATCAGCCTGAAGCATTATATGGGTGAAAGCCATGACAAAGGCCAAAAGCCCAGATTCTACGTACCACCACCTTGGTGCGCATAATGTATATTATGTTAAATCACCTACAGTGGTAACTAACTTCATAAGACATTTCCACTAACTGATAAATCAATACGTTAGAATTTTGGATCCCCCTCTCGTTTCTTGCATTAGGTACAGAGTACATTCTCTTCATGTCCGTAGTAATTGTGGGGTAAATGTCGTGTATTCAGTAAACCAGTTGGCTATCTCAGGCTGCAAACGGCAATGGATCCTGATGGACACGGAAACCTCTATGCCGTTGCTGTATCCCCTTAGGTACCCGTGATCCATTTTCTTTCTTTTTTGATTAACACTTACATATCACCCGCATACCGGGACGACACGCCCAAAGCATTAACACTTTTAGCCTCGCGTCTACACATCCGTTTGCAGCTTTGCCGGGATAATTATCGAACGCTTACGCCAAACAAATTTTCGCTACGCAGTCACAACAGCCAGGGGTTTCAGAGTCTATCTGGTGCAATGGTGCACAGCCTGTATGGGATAATAGCCCCCTCATCTGCCCAAAAGCATTTAAGCACACTGAGCAATCCTGTCCGTAAACGCCTGATTGAAGTTTATGTTGATCAGCAGCTGCATCCGCTAAACCTGCAGCCTAAAGAAAAACAGTTATACGTTAACAGGAAAACAAGACAAGCATTGTTAGATAAAAATAAACAGCTACATGCAGAAATTGAGGTGCTAAGAACGCAGTTGATCCAAAATACTTTTTCGGTAATTGAAATCGTGAAAGCGGTTAAAATTAATACTGTTATTCCGGTAGAACATTTTCTGGCCCCACATCTGATTATGGAGTTACATGACCAGAAAAAAAATCAATGAATTTTACAGCTATGTGCTTATGCAAAAAAAACTCTGCTGACTTAAGAATAAACGCCATACTCTATACGCAAAATGAGTGTGGCAACCATCATTGCCCCCTCTTCTGAGTCAATAGAAAGCCGCGCATGAAAAATCTGCCATGCGCCATTTTCGCTGTTTAGAACAATAGTTTTTGGTTAAATCTTCGTCAAAATGCCAGTATATTTCGGTGAATAAAATCGTCTATATCTTCTTTCACCTGCTTCACTAAACCTTCGGAGGGTAAGGTTAACAGGTGTTCACTGTAACCAAATAGCATGGCATCTAATTGCCGTGCCACGCGTTGCGCATCGACAATGTGAAACGTGCGTTCGTCCATACCTGACTGAATAATGCTCGCCAATACCAAATGCCATTCCCCCAAAAAAGTCTGCATCAAGCTCGCGTAGGCTTTGTCATAGCTTGAGAGTGACCATAAATAACCATATAACTTTCGTGTCGGATCTGGAGAGTTGGATATCATACCATCAATATATTCCGCCAGTTTCTGACAAGCGGATAAAGGCTGAATGAGTGAACGAAACTCTTCGAGTTCGTCGTTCATAAAGTTTGTTACTGCAGCAAGACTCAGGGTCTGCCAGTCTTTAAAGTAGTGATAAATATGGCTACGAGATATGCCTAAATATTCTGTCAGATCGCGCGTTGTAACCTTTTCAACACCCTTCTCGATAAACAATTCAACAACAGCCTTAAGAATCTTCTCTCTCATTAGCTCAGATTTAGCTTGCATCTGTCACCCCTATTGACTTTGAGCAATTGCTCAAATAGCATACTTCCATTATTGAGCGATTGCTCTATTTTAACAGAGTTGTCACTAATGACCACTGAAAATCTCCCTGTGCACTCCGCAAGCGGAAGTGCTTCCGGTACCTTGAAATCACTGGCCAGTCGCCACCGCAAAAAGTTGTTCTTTACCTTTTTGCTGGTTGTTGCCGAAAACGTCACCTATCTGTTGTATCCGATTATTGCTGGTGTCTCCATTAACGCCATACTGTCGGGGCAGACATTAAATGCCGTGCTTTATGGGCTGATGATATTATTTATCTGGTGCCTAGGCGCAGCGCGCAGAAGCGTGGATACCCGCACTTTTACCAGAATTTATGCGGTTCTGGCGGTTTCTGTGGTCATGACGCAACGTAAAAATAATCTTAATCACTCAACCGTTGCGGCGCGAGTAGCGTTGTCGAGAGAGTTTGTTGATTTCTTTGAATTGCACTTGCCTATGCTCATTACTTCGTTGGTATCGATGATCGGTGCGGCGGTAATGTTGTTGATTATCGAATCTTGGGCAGGCATTGCCTGTTTGGTCATTCTGGCTTTTCTCGCCTGTTTTCTACCCGGTTTTACCCAGAGAAATGAGGCGTTATATAACAAGCTGAATAATCGTCTTGAGAAGGAGGTTGACTTTGTTACAAAGGCTACAACGTTATCTTTGAAGCGACATTATTCTACGCTTGCGAAATTACGTATACGCCTCTCTGACCGTGAAGCTACGGGGTACCTGTCGATTGGTGTGCTTGTCGCCATGTTATTTAGTCTGACCATTATCTGGATGACGAAGTCGAAGGGGATCAGTGCCGGGCATATTTATTCAGTGATGACCTATATGTGGATGTTTGCCACCAGTCTTGATGATGGTCCACAGTTGCTGGAGAAATATTCGCAGCTTAAGGATATTGGTAAGCGAGTAAGCACAGAGGAAGAGGAAGAGGAATGATCGCTTCCATGCTTAAAAAATGGCGTAAATCACGCCAGTCTTTTTTATAATTCAGAAATCAATATGGATTAACTTCAATGTCTCAGTTTTTTATTGAGCGTCCTGTCTTTGCCTGGGTGATAGCGTTATTTATTACCCTAAGTGGTATTCTGGCGATCCCTAAACTGCCGGTGGCTCAATATCCAGCAGTGGCCCCGCCTACCGTGACGATATCCGTGAGTTATCCCGGTGCTACGCCGGAAACAATGAACACATCGGTTGTCTCTCTGCTTGAACGTGAAATTTCAGGGGTGGATCACCTGCTGTATTTTGAGTCAACCAGCGACACTTCGGGTTCAGCATCCATTACGGTGACGTTTAAGCCTGGGACCGATATCAAACTTGCCCAAATGGATATTCAGAACCAAATCAAAGTGGTTGAACCGCGCCTTCCACAGGCGGTGCGGCAGAATGGCGTAAGTGTAGAAGCGGCAAACTCAGGATTTTTGATGATGGTGGGATTGAAATCGCCCTCCCGTACATATCAGGAAGCTGATTTGAGCGATTACTTTGCCCGTAATGTTAGTGATGAGCTACGTCGTGTTCCCGGCGTAGGTAAAGTCCAGTTGTTTGGTGCGGAAAAGGCTATGCGCATCTGGCTGGATCCACTCAAGATGTACACTTTTAAGCTGTCAGTTAATGAAGTGATCACTGCGCTCAGCCAACAAAATGTTCTGGTTTCACCAGGCCGTATTGGCAATGAGCCTGCTGCATCCGACCAGCGTGTGACGTATCCGCTTATAGTGAAAGGGCAGCTCGCTTCGATAGAGGAGTTCCGCAATATTACGATTAGAGCGGATACCAACGGCGCCCGCTTAAAGCTGGCAGATATTGCCCGGGTGGAGTCTGGTCTACAAAGTTATGCCTTTGCGATACGTGAAAATGGTTTTCCTGCGACGGCGGCGGCGATCCAACTTGCTCCGGGGGCTAATGCAATCAGTACGGCAGCCGGTATTCATGCACGACTTGCAGAGCTTTCTGCTGACTTGCCACAAGGGATGGCGTTCTCAGTACCGTTTGATACGGCACCCTTTGTCAAGCTGTCGATTGAAAAAGTTATCCATACCTTTATTGAAGCGATGGTTTTGGTCTTCTTGGTGATGTTGCTGTTCCTGCATAAAATCCGTTGTACGCTGATCCCTGCTATTGTGGCTCCAGTGGCGTTATTGGGTACGTTCACCATCATGCTGTTATGCGGTTTTTCTATCAACGTATTGACCATGTTTGGCATGGTGTTAGCTATCGGCATCATTGTAGATGATGCGATCGTAGTGGTGGAAAATGTTGAGCGGTTGATGGAAGAGAAGGGATTGTCACCACAAGAGGCCACTCGTGAGGCGATGAACGAAATTACCCCCGCCATTATCGGCATTACTCTGGTGTTAACCGCCGTATTTATTCCTATGGGGTTCGCCAGTGGTTCAGTTGGTGTTATTTACCGTCAGTTTGCGCTCTCTATGGCCGTATCGATTCTCTTTTCGGCATTTTTGGCGCTGACGCTGACTCCGGCGCTCTGCGCTTCTTTACTAAAACCGCATACTCAACTAAATGGGGATAAAAAAGGTTTTTCGGGCTGGTTTAATCGCAATTTTAATGCCGTATCAGCTCATTATGAATCAGGACTGCGATATGTACTGAAACGAACTGGAAGGATGTTGCTGTTTTATACCGCGCTTTGCGGTTTACTGTTGGTTGCTCTGCAAAATCTACCTTCATCATTTTTGCCGGATGAAGACCAAGGCTACTTTATGTCATCCATCCAACTGCCTTCAGATGCCACTATGGAACGAACACTTGCAGCCGTGAAGCGTTTTGAGGATGTCATTGCGACGCGTAAAGCTGTCGAAAGTAATGTGATGATCCTCGGGTTTGGTTTTTCCGGGTCGGGCTCTAACACTGCGATGGCGTTTACCACATTAAAAGATTGGCAATATCGAAACGGCGCGACAGCTCAGGGCGAAGCAGATTTTGTGCAAACTGCTTTGGGGGAAGCATCTGACGCCGCTACGCTGAGCCTGCTGCCCCCTGCTATCTCTGATATGGGGACGTCATCGGGCTTTACGCTGTATATCGAAGACCGGGCAAGAAAAGGTTACCCTGCTTTGAAAGCGGCAGCCGAAAAACTCATCACACATGCTAACAAAAGTTCGCTGCTAACGGATGTCCACATTGACGGACTTCCCGAAGGAGTAAGTGTCTCTCTGGATGTGGACAGGGAAAAAGCCGAAGCTTTCGGTGTGTCATTTGATGAGATTAACCAGGCGCTCTCCGCTGCTTCTGGCTCTTATTATGTTAATGACTACACGGATGACGGCCGCGTTCAGCAGGTTATAGTCCAGGCTGATACCGCTTACAGAATGCAGTTAACTGACTTACTGAAAGTATCGGTCAAAAACAAAACAGGTGGAATGGTACCACTTTCTTCTTTCGTAACGCCGTCTTGGGTCCAGGCCCCACAACAATTAAATCGCTATCAGGGCTATCCCGCAATCAGAGTGACCGGAAGTGCTGCACCGGGGAAAGCAAGCGGTAGCGCCATGGCAGAGATGGATCGCCTTGCGAGTGTATTACCTACGGGATTCAGAGCCGAGTGGGCAGGTAGTTCGCTACAGGAAAGAGAATCAGCGTCTCAACTTCCAGCACTTATTTTGTTATCCGTCCTGGTAGTGTTTATGGTGCTTGCCGCACTCTATGAAAGCTGGTCAATACCCTTTGCTGTAATATTAGTCGTTCCGTTGGGGTTGGCGGGTTCGGTGTTTGCGGTAATGGTTGCTAATATGTCGAATGATGTTTTTTTCCGGGTGGGAATGATAACAATCATTGGACTTTCGACCAAAAACGCCATATTGATTATTGAATTCGCCAGACAATTACGTTTGCAGGGTATGGATATTGTCGCTGCGACCTTGCAGGCAGCCAGACAACGATTACGGCCAATTATGATGACTTCACTGGCCTTTACGCTGGGAGTCGTACCCTTGATGCTCGCAAGTGGCGCTAGTGACAGCACTCAACATGCCATTGGAACTGGGGTCTTCGGTGGCATGATAAGTGGGACTTTATTAGCAATATTTTTTGTACCGGTATTTTTTGTTATAGTTTTACGGATGTTTAAAAAATGATTACGCTTCTGTTATGTACTGGAGCAATAGGCCTTTGAGCATGGCGTGGACCTGCCGCTTATCAAGACTAGTAAATCGACGAAAAACTGTTTTTGCACACTTGGCTTTGAGTGTTGTCATACTTTTTTTGGGGTTGAAACTGTAGGCACGGTACGTGATCATATATTTCAACTTGTTACGGAAAACATTATGTCTGAATATGCGCTCCTTTTCCTGGGCACTGTCCTAGTTAACAACTTTGTGTTAGTTAAGTTTCTAGGGTTATGCCCGTTTCTTGGGGCTTCACGCAACATTGAAATGGCTATCGGGATGGGCTTGGCGACAACCTTTGTTATCACCTCGGTATCAATTTTTGCTTGGTTGGCCAACCACCTAATGCTTATCCCTCTAAACCTCACCTATCTGCGAATTCTGGTTTATATCTTGGTGAGCGCAGTGATTGTTCAGTTCACAGAAATGATGATGCGTAAAACTAGTCCAACACTTTATCGTCTATTGGGGATTTTTCTTCCGCTTATCACAACAAACTGCGCAGTGCTCGCCGTACCCTTGATTAGTGGAAACCTCAACCATACTTTTATGCAAGCTGCTATTTATGGTTTTGGTGCTTCAGTAGGATTTTCGATTGTGATGGTTTTCTTTGCCGCGATGCGTGAACGTCTATCCGTTGCAGATGTGCCTGCCCCATTTAAAGGGTCATCGATTTCACTCATCACTGCAGGACTGATGTCGCTGGCATTTATGGGTTTTACTGGCTTGATTGAGTCCTGACACTCACCAGAATTCCGCATAGACAGTATCGGTTATTGCTTGAGGTTTTTCCTAAAAAATATCTGCGTACGGCTGGAAAGCGCCCGGATACCCTCAAGAAATAACCTCGGGCCCTTTACTCGGGACCCGAGTGATATACGTGCAAAGCCCTGATGGGCAAACACTTGAACTCATGGAATCTTCCAAACTTGTTTAACAGGACTTTTGCAAAGTCGCATGAAAAACAATCATATGCTTTCCCGTCTTACTCTTGCTCCTGTAAGCATCCCTGTAATCCGAACCATTCACTTTTAGAGATCTTCCGACATACTGATTATGTCCCCGGAGGAGATCG